>CAIYWF010000203.1 GCA_903929845.1 uncultured Chlorobiaceae bacterium
GTAGAGATGTATTGCTAATAATATTATATTCAAGGTCAACCGATTTAACATAACAAACGAAGAGATATGAGCCTGACAAAAGAATTTAAAGCGGAAGTTATCAAGCAGTTTGGCGCTTCAGAAAAGAATACGGGAAAGTCTGAGGTGCAGGTGGCATTGTACACCCGCAGAATCAGTGATCTTACCGGCCATTTACAGTTGCACCAGAAGGATAAGCATTCCCGTCGTGGATTGCTTATGCTGGTTGCAAAACGTAAAAAAATGTTGAATTACATTAAAAACGTTGATATTGATCGTTATCGTAAGGTGATTGGTGAGCTTGATCTTCGTAAATAAGAAAAGTCAATCCAGGTTTATATTTCCTGATTTCTGCAGGGTTACGCACGGCAGGTTATCTTTTTAACAAAGAACGCACCAGGGAAAACTATGTTGGAAAGTATGACCGGATATGGCAGCGCAGAGTCAGTCGGAAGTGGTGTGAGGACTTTGGTAGAGTTGCGGTCAGTGAACAACCGATTCGCAGAAATCAGTGTAAAACTTCCACGTCAGTTACTCTCTTTTGAGCTTGAAGTCAGGGAGTTGATTCGCGCACATTTTCAGAGGGGGAAAATCTCTGCTTTTATTCAGATTCAGAGTGACGAAGAGCAGGCTGTCTCAGTAACCGTCAATGCTGTCAAAGTTAAAGCCTATAAAGAGCTGCTCGATACACTCAAGAGGGAATCTTCTCTTGATGCACCCATTCTTCTTGAGCATATCCTCAGATTTCCTGACATATTCGATAACGGAACGGCTTCACTTGACAATGTCGATCAACTTTGGCCATTGGTCAAAACTCTTTTGCAGGAGGCGATTGTTCGTCTTAAGGCAATGCGGCGCAGGGAAGGAGAGGAACTCTCAGTGGACTTTAGTAAAAGAGTTACAGAAATAGAGGATACTCTTGCAGTCATCACAATTCTTGCATCTGATAATCTTGAAACGGTCAGAAAAAGACTTGCAGCTAAAGTGGAGGCTATTGCAGGCAAGGATTTGAGCTACAGCCGGGATCGTCTTGAAATGGAGCTGATTCTTGCTGCCGATAAACTTGATATTACAGAGGAGTTGACCCGGTTTGCCAGTCATAACAAGTTTTTTCTTGAAGAGTTAAGCAACGATGAAAGCGGTACTGGCAGAAAACTGAATTTTCTGCTTCAGGAACAGTTGCGCGAAGCAAACACGATTGCTTCAAAATCCCAGAATGCAGAAATTTCCCAGAAGATTGTTCAGATCAAGGAAGATCTTGAGAAAATAAGGGAGCAACTGCAAAATATAGAGTAATTCTATGGTTGAAGAGAGTCGGCGGCAGGGAAAACTGGTTGTTTTTTCAGCTCCATCAGGCACAGGAAAGTCTACCATAGCTAAAATGGTGCTCGAACGTCTGCAAAATATCAGATTTTCAGTATCAGCTACTACCCGGTCGAAAAGGGCTGGTGAGCAAGAGGGTATCAACTATTATTTTCTTGATAGAGAGGATTTTGAAACAAAAATCCACACAGGCGGCTTTATCGAACATGAGTATTTTTTTGGAAACTATTACGGTACGCTGCTTGATAAAACATATAATGTTATTGACTCAGGTACCAATATTTTGCTCGATCTTGATGTGAAAGGAGCTCTGAATGTAAAAAAGCTTTTTCCTCAAACTTCGTTATTGCTGTTTATAAAACCGCCGAGCATGGAGGTTTTAAAAGAGAGACTTAAAGGCCGGGAGAGTGAAGACGAAAATGGTCTGAACGAGCGCCTTGAGCGGGCCAGGTTGGAGCTGGAATATGCAGATCAGTTTGATGAGGTGGTAGTCAACGATAAACTTGACGAGGCGGTTGCTTCGGTTACTGCGATAATCAGCAAATTTCTTTCAAAAACGTAAAAAATAAGTGCAATGTCGGTTAAACCTGTTGACCTGAATAAATTAAGAAGTGCGCATTCGAATTTGTATGAAACGGTGGTTGCCATTTCAAAAAAGGCAA
>CAIYWF010000204.1 GCA_903929845.1 uncultured Chlorobiaceae bacterium
TCCTGCTTTTCCCTCAACTTCATAACACCAAATAACGTGCCATCTTTCAGGCTCTCCCCGACTTCCCTTCCTCCTATCTTCATCGGGCTCCCAATGTATCTCCCTCCCTCTTCTTTTCCTAATCTTTTCTTCAACTTTCCTGAGCATATTTATTCGCTATGCAACAGCCTCGGCGCAGTGCGATTCCACCAGCTTGCGGCGAAGCACTTTGCCTACGGTTGACTTCGGCAGCGCTGTGGTAAACTCCACATATTTTGGAACTTTGTAGGCGGCCAGATCCTGGCGACAGTGTTCTCGGAGTTCATCGACGGTAAGCTCATGTCCCGGGCGGAGGACAACCCACGCCTTGACGGCTTCTCCCTGATAGGTATCGGGAACGCCAGCCACACCGACTTCAAGCACTGCAGGATGAGCGGCTATGGCCTCTTCAACATCGCGGGGCCAGACCTGGAATCCGCCCGGTTTGATGACATCTTTTTTGCGATCGACAATGAAGAGGTAGCCATCCTCATCGAGATAGCCTAGATCGCCGGTATAGAGCCAGCCATCACGGAGAACGAGGGCGGTTTCCATCGGGTTCTGCCAGTACTCTTTCATGATCTGGGGAGCACGCATGATAATTTCACCTACCTCTTGATAAACCAGATCATCAAGACCTGTTTCAGGGTCAACTATCCGTATTTCAACATCGGGTACGGGAATCCCAACCGATCCATGCTTGTAGGTGCCGAGAATCGGGGTGAAAACTGAGGCAAGCGCTGACTCGGTCAGGCTGTAGGCATCAATAATCCGGCCTCCGGTCAGCTCTTCAAAACGTCTCTTGGTTTCAAGCATGAGGGGTGCGGCGCCCGACACACTGAGTTTAAGCGATTTCAGGATTGAGCTGTCACGCTTGACTCGAGGATGGTTGATTAGTGCAGTAAATAGGGTTGGAACGCCGGGCAGCACGGCAGGCTTCAGAGTTTTAATGGTATGCAGCAAGTCGTCAAGATCCCTCGGATTTGGTACCAGCCCGAGCGGGTAGCGCTCAATCAACGCAGCCGTCATGATCCCTACCTGAGCATAGACGTGAAACAGGGGCATGTTGAGCAGAATAACATCTTTACCTTTTTCAAGAATAACGCTGAACCAGCTTGCAATCTGCATTCCGGTCATCACCAGCCCCTGATGGGAAATCACAACGCATTTGGGGTTGCCGGTGGTGCCGCCGGAAAAGAGAAAAATGGCTGGATCGTCGTGCCGGATCGGTACCGGAAGAAATTTCGCTCCTGCTTGAGCCGCAAGAAGAGTGCTCAGCCAATGGTCTCCCTGGTGCAGTTTCACCCGGTGTCCATCTTTTTTTTCTTTCAGCAGCGTAAAGAGAATATTGTTGAGAGGTGAAAGGTACTCTTTGATCGTGGTGGCAATCACCCTTTTCAGTCGGGAAACGGTCTGAACCCTCTTAATTTTTTCATAGAAAGGGGTTAAGACAATGACCGTCTCTGCGCCGCATTCATTAAGGGCGTGCTCCAGTTCAAGGACGGTGTAGAGGGGATTCATGGGTACGGCAATAGCCCCGGCTTTCCAGATTCCAAGCTCGCTGATAATCATCTGTGGTGAGTTTGGCATAATCAGAGCAACCCGGTCACCGATTCCAAGACCAAGCGACAAAAGTGCCCCGGCAAGCGCATCGCTTTGCCTGTCCAGTTACCGGTAGGAGAGCGAGACCCCCTTGAAATACATCGCGGAATGTTGGGGCTGCTCTTCTGCACTCCTGCGAACTACATCAACCAGTGTCTCTTCTGGATATGGATGAAGTGTGTGTGGAACTCCCTTGTCGTAATGGTGAATCCAGGGTTTTGCTCTCATAACGTTTTTTGTAAAAAATTACTGTATAGATTGTACGACCTCACACACCGCAGCGGTCAATAGACTGAGTTCGTTGTCGTTCATGATAAAGGGAGGCATAAGATACACAAGTCGACCGAAAGGACGAACCCAGACGCCCTTGTCGACAAATTGTTTCTGGATTGTTGCCATAACAACCGGATTCTGGAGTTCAACAACTCCTATAGTACCAAGCACACGGACATCCAGCACATGGCTGAACGACTGGCAGGGTTCAAGCCCCTGGCGAAGTCCCGCTTCAAGGCGATGTACTGATGCCCCCCAGTCATAGCTCTCAAGGATGCGAATGCTTGCGGAGGCGACCGCACAGGCGAGAGGGTTTGCCATAAAGGTTGGCCCGTGCATGAAGAGGCCGGGAATACCGGAACAGAGTGTTTCGGCAACGCTCCCGGTTGTCAGCGTAGCGGCAAGGGTCATGTAGCCGCCGGTCAGCGCTTTGCCGACACACAAGATATCGGGCACCACAGCGGCATGTTCCAGTGCAAACATTTTTCCGGTTCGTCCGAAGCCAGTGGCAATTTCGTCGAGAATCAGGAGCACATCATAGCTGTCGCATAACTCCCTGAGACGGCGAAGGTAGTGCGGAGAGTAAAAGCGCATCCCCCCCGCTCCCTGCACCACCGATTCAATAATCACTGCTGCAATGTCGGTGTGATGGCGCTCAAGTTTCAGGTGCAGATCGGCTATATCCTCTTCTGTGCAGGGCTCATGAAACCGGCAGGCTGGCGCTTCAGCAAAGTACTGCTCCTGTATTGAGCCTTTGAAAAGAGAGTGCATTCCTGTTACCGGATCGCAGACCGACATGGCGGCAAAAGTGTCGCCATGATAGCCTGAATAGACTGTCAGCAAGCGGTTTTTTGAGGATTTCCCTAGAGCTGCCCAGTACTGGATGGCCATTTTGATGGCAACTTCAACGGCAACCGAACCTGAATCGCTGAAAAAAACTTTCTGCAGCGGCAGAGGGGTCAAGGCGACTAACTGTTGTGCAAGTGTTACGGCAGGTTCATGGGTAAGGCCGCCGAACATGACATGGCTCATCCGCTGAAGCTGGGAGACCACCGCTGCGTTCAGCACGGGATGGTTATAGCCGTGAATGGCCGCCCACCAAGAGGACATGCCGTCAATCAGCCTGCGTCCATCCTCAAGCTCAAGAAAGACTTCGTACGCCCGCACGACAGGGTAGACCGGCAGGGGGTTGGTCACCGAGGTGTAGGGGTGCCAAACATGGTGGCGGTCGAAATCGAGATCAATTGTCGGCATATCGGTCGTGTCGATTTATAATGAAAGGCGCGCCAAAATGTCGGGCTCAAGCTCTCCATGACGCAGATCAATCAAGGGCGCCGAACATCCTGCTTTGTTCAGAGAATGGATGATCACTTCACAGGTATCGTCAGCAATGAGGGTGTCAATGTTTTCAAAACAGTTATAGATAACTCCCCGGAGAGGTATTCCCCGTTTCAGACAGGCCTCAATGGAAAGCAGGGTATGGTTTATGCTTCCAAGACGGGGAGTGGTCACAAGCAGAAGTCCATACCCGGCATCCCTGACATAATCGGCAAAAAGCAGATCCGGAGCCAAGGGAACCAGGAGTCCGCCAACACCTTCAAGAAGCACCAGTTCGTAGCGTTTCTGCAGGAACAGGGTTGCCCGTCGGATGTGCATAAGATCGATCTCGGTGCCTTCCATGCGGGCTGAAAGGTGTGGCGAGGCTGGATAGCGAAACAGGTAAGGACAGGTGTGCCCTTCCCGGTCGGCCTCCTGCAATCCGATGCCCATCAGTCGGCGGTGTTCCAGAATATCGTCAGAGATCCCTTCACAGCCGGTCTGAACAATTTTCTGGGTGATGACGTTTTTGCCATGCTGGAGCAGGGCTTTGGCAAGCAAACCAGTTACAATAGTTTTTCCGATCCCGGTATCAATTCCGGAAATAACAATAACAGATCCTTTCATAACGCTCTTTTTTTCATGCAGCAGTAGACTGGATGATAGGTAAGAGAGACTCCATTTTTGCAGGAAAAGAGTCGCCTGTACTGCTCGATAAAGTGCTGGTATCGGCTTTTTGTCCATGAGCGACGTCGTATACCGTTGACTCCTGTCCGCCGTATGTGGTGCAGTACAGCCTCTGGTGAGCTGAATTCAAGTCGCTGTACCTCTTCGCGACTGACCGTCAGTTCAAAATATTTTCCTGCCAGAAGTTTAAGCTCACCGAGGGTGTGATAGCTGAGTCCGACCCCCTCAATGGCTGATATTTCCTGCATATTTGAGGTGCCAAACGTGCTGAAGGCGAGCATGCCGCCAGGCATGAGATGGGCTGCCATGTTACGGAAAAAGCCGTCGAGATCTTCAAGCCATTGGAGAGTGGCGTTTGAAGCCACCAAATCCAGTTTCGAAGGAAGCTCCTCAAGATGTTCAACATCGCCTGCAAGGAAGTGAAACTCCTGAACGGGAAAACGATCAAGTACTTCAAGGAGAGAGTGGCGGCTCTCTTCTACAAGATCATTGGCATAATAAGCCGCGACGGTGCAGCGGCTCAGCAACTCGGCCATGAATGCTCCAGAGCCTGACCCCACTTCAAGCACACGCTCGAAAGATCGTGCTGGCTGTAAGCTGCAAATTATCTCCGACAGCTCCTTGGCCATGGCTTTCTGCACGACGGCATGAGTGCCGTAACTCTTGAGCGTACAGCAGAACCTCTCGCGTACCAGTTGCTTGTCTATGATTATGTTTTGAGACATGCCACCACCTCCTGCAGAGTTCTGAAATGGAAAAACGGAAAGTGCGGCATATCGGAAATTACCGTCTGGGGTACCCCTTTCCACGCTAGGTACTGCTGCCGTGCCGGAAAAACAAGATCGCGTCCACCAATAATGGCGTGATCATAGCTCCATGCCACGCTTGTTGTGCCCGAAGCCCGAAATTGCTCTTTCAACAGCACAAGTTCATCCTTTTGATCGGCGGCTGTACGGTCAGGCGACATGGAAGAAAAAAACGCGAGCGCTTCGCTGCTGCAGCACATCCGGCGGTTGAAGCGATGGCGATTCTCTTCAGACCAGATCGAAAGGGTCGCCTGAAAAACATCGGGAGAAATACCTTTTTCGGCATTGACGGGGTAAAGAGTGCCGTTGATGGCAATGGCCTTCGTGATCGGTGGAAGCGTGGTATGCTGTGCCACCCAGACGCCGAATGACCAGGCGACAATTGTAATGTGCTTATAGCGCCTTATCTCCTCCATAACCTCTGGTTCTGGTTCCAGCGCGCGATAATCGTAACAGACCAGAAGATCGTGCATAAACACCGGGAGTGATTCGCTGAGAAGATGGGCGCCAATACGTGCATCCATACCCCAGCCGTTGAAGAAAAGCAGGAGCTCTTCAGCTCCCTCTTTTCTGAGCCATGCAGTTTTCATCAGTCTGCTAACCTCCAATAAGTTCAGAAATCCTGGCAATATCTTCCCACTGGAGGATAGAACGGAGAGAAATACGGATACGGGCGCTCTTTTCAGGAACTGTGGGAGGACGCACCGGCATACAGAGAAACCCTTCCTCTCTGAGTTTTGCAGCAAGGGCTACGGCAAGGCTGTTGCCTCCCGTAATAATCGGCACAATATGACTGTCGCCCGGTACATCAAGGCCGCGCGCAATCAGCTCATGGCGCAGTCTGGCAGCAAGAAGCAACAGTGCCTCTCGTTCAGGCTGCATGACGCTCTGCCGCGCCAGCGTCAGCAGACTCCAGCCGAGAATAACCGGTGGAAGGGCTGTGGTAAAGATGACGGAGCGCATGGTATTAAGCAGATACTCTCTCACCAGAGAATTCATCACCGCGTATGCACCTGTTGAGGCGAGCGCCTTGCCGAAGGTACCGGTGATGATATCAATCTTTTGTACCATCCCTGTCGTTTCACAAAGACCGAGACCGTGCTCTCCGAAGACACCGACCCCGTGCGCTTCATCGACAATCAGAAACGCCCCATATTTCTCTTTCAGGGCTACCAGCCGGGCAAGATCGGCAAGATCACCGTCCATGCTGAATACCGATTCGGTCACTATAAATATCTGGCGGTAGCGGTCGCCAGCTCCCGCGAGCAGCTCTTCAAGATGGTCGTAGTCACGGTGGCGATATCGCTGGTAAGGAGCTTCGGCAATCTTCATGCCGTCAATAATGCTTGCATGGTTCAGCCGGTCGCTGAGCACAAGATCATGACGGCCGCTCAGCGCCGGGAGCATCCCGATGTTGGCATGGTAACCGCTGTTGAACACAAGGGCGGCTTCACGTCCGTAGAGGGCAGCAAGAGCCTGTTCCAACTGGTTGTAAAGCGGATGGTTCCCTGTCAGAAGACGGGATGAGGAGCTGGTCATGGCATGATCCGTTGCACTGAACTCCTGTCTATAACCGGCCAGCATCTGTTTGTCGTCACCCAGACCAAGATAGTCGTTCGAGGAGAGGTTCAGGAGGCTTTGCCCGTTGACCACAATAGCTTTGCCGTTGCGGGTGCTGATATCCAGAAGGAGCCGGTACCGGTCAAGCGCTCTGAGCTCATCAAGCTCCCGCCTGATCCGTTCGTGAAACAGCATTCTCCGCTCCTCAATTGAAACTTGCAATCTGGCTGGCAAACCGTCGATCGTCGGCGATCTCCCTTCCCCTTGTGGTCAAGTAACCGCCTGTCAGATAGCCGTTGGCACCCGAAAGCATCAAAAGACCCTGAAAATCTTTCATGATGGTCTCTCTGCCAGCGGCAAACTTGATGATTTTATCGGGATGAGCGAGACGGCAGATAGCAAATGTTTTCACAATCTCAGCAACAGAAACAGGCTCTTTTCCTGCAAGCGGGGTACCATCAATCGGCACCAGCACATTGAGCGGTATAACGGTGACATCAAGCTCCTGGAGAGCAAAAATCATCGCAATCCGCTCCTGCATAGTCTCTCCAACGCCCATAATGCCGCCGCAGCATACGGAGATGTTGTTCTTCCTCAGCAGTTTGATCGTCTCAATCCGCTCTTCGACGGAATGAGTGTCGGCAATGAGGTCATGGTAGCGATCGGGAGCAACTTGAATGTTGATGTTGTAATGGGCAATCCCGTGCGCTGCCAAAGCTGCAGCAGGCTCTTCGCCCAGTATGCCAAGCGACGCACAAACGTGCAGATCAGGCAATTCAGCATGCAGCCGGTCGATCATGTCGAGCACACGCTGGAACTCTGGAGTTATCTTTTTGTAGCCATAACCGCTGGTGACGATACCGAAATGGGAAACACCCTCTGCCACACAATTGCGGGCTTCAATCAGCGCAGACTCTTCATTGACAAGATCATAGACTTCAATTGAGGCATGATTGTGCTTCGACTGGGCACAAAACCGGCAATTTTCTCCGCACACCCCCGATTTTGCGTTCATGATGGAACAGGCATGAAGCGCTTCGGTATCAGAGGCATAGCGGTTTTTAACCTTGTTTGCCAGCGAGGCAAGATCAAGTGCAAGTTCACCGGGCAGACCGGCAAGCAGAAGAGCCTCGCCATGGGTGATCGGCTCACCGGTTTCAAGCACTCGATAAGCGGCCGCAATGTTGGGGTGAAGCATTGTTGATTCCATAAGATCCATAAGAAGATAAATAACGTTTTGTTATAATAATCGTTTTTGCAGGTGGGCTTCTCCTGACGAAACAAGAATGGTTTGTCCATCCTCAGACTCAAGTATCAGCTCGCCTCCGCGAGCAATCCCGGTAACAGTGCCTCCCAAGTTTCGGTTACGCTGATCTATAGAGACCTTTCTGGACTGAAGCAATGAATATTTTTCGAGATACGGAAGGATAACGCCGAGATCGTCCTGAAGTAACCACTCATCGTAGAGTGGCTCAAAATGGTTAAGCACCGAAGCAAGAAGTTCAGGCCTCGAAAAAAATTGCACCCTTTCAAGAAACAGTGAGGTTGCACTCTCCCTGAGCTCAGGCGGCATCTCTGCCTGATTGACGTTGATCCCTATTCCTACCACAACAAAGTGCGTCAGTTCAGGCTCTGACTGCATTTCACAGAGCACACCACACAACTTTTTTTCATTGACAAGGATATCATTCGGCCACTTGATCATTGGTTCAAGTTCGGAAGAGAGAGCAAACAACGCCTGATGAATGGCAACAGCAACAAGCAACGTCAGTTGCGGTACACGGATTGAAGGCACTTGAGGCCTCAGAATCAGGGAAAAATAGAGGTTGACCCCTGGAGGCGAAATCCAGATACGCCCCATTCGGCCCTTTCCACCGCTCTGGGAATCAGCGACAACAACGTTGCCCTCTGGCGCGCCTTCAACAGCAAGAGCTTTGGCCAGAAGATTGGTTGATGCGGTCACGGTATGATAGAGAATCTTCTGACCAAAACGTCGGGCTGTCAAAAATGGTCGCACTTCGGCTTCAACAGGTCGTCCAGTCAGACCCGACAAGTGGTATCCCCGTCCTGTGACGGCGTCAATCTGATACCCATCGGCTCGCAGCAGGCCGATATGCTTCCAAACTGCGCTTCTGGTGATGCCAAATTCATTGCAGAGCGATTCGCCCGATAAAAAATCATTGCCTGTTGAAAGGCGGTTCAGAATCTGGGCAGTCAGGCCGTTCATAGCTGGAAACAGGAAATACGAAAAAATGTGAACCTGAATGTAATCTGAGGTTTACAACTTTGCAAGCATAATAAAAAAAGCGCACCCTGAAGCACGCCTTTTCCTGTGTCTCCAAAGGTATCAGTGGGTCATAGATGCCATGGTCGATGTTTCATAATTCTTGCGATAGACCTCCACTCCCTGAAAAATACCGTAAGCGATTTTGGCCTGCTCCTGACGGTCCCGAAGAATCGCCTCTTCACTGGAATTTGACAGGTATCCCACTTCAACCAGAGCACTTGGCATGGAAGGTGTCCAGAGCACCATAAAGCCAGCCTGACGCACTGAGCGACTGTTATTGGCAGGCTGCCGAAAGACCGGCTTGAGAATATCCTGCGCACGAGTGGTGGATTGCTTGGCAAAAGAATTCTGGGCCATGCTGCTCATTATGAGATGCTCCTCAGTAAAACCCTGATATTCCTGCTGGTAATCGGCTTCAGTGCGAATAACAGAGTTCTCAAACATCGCGACATCAAGAGCCGCTTTGTTTTTATGCGCGCCGAGAATATAGACTTCGGAACCACGGGCTGTATGGTTTGGACTCGCATTGCAATGCACGCTGATAAAAAGTTTTCCGCCGCTGCGGTTGGCTATTTTTCCGCGTTCATGCAGGGGAATGAACGTGTCATCCTTTCTGGTGTAGATTACCCTGACATCCGGCCACTTCTGTTCAATAAAGATACCGAGGTCGTGCACGATGTTCAGCACGACATCTTTTTCACGGGTGCCGTTTCCGCCAATAGCTCCGGGATCTTTTCCCCCATGACCTGCGTCAAGCACAATGGTATTGAGCTTCCACTTTTCGACATCGCGACTGAGTACCTGTGCAATCTGCTGCTCCTTCTCCTTTTTGTGGATCTCTTCAACATCAGCATCACTCCGAACATAGAGCACATAACGATTATTTTTTTTATCGTGCTGAAAGTCGACCGAATTGATGACATAGGAGCGATTGTCAAAAGCAATGGTAAACTGCAATCCTGCACCGGCGAACTGTTTCGGTGTAATGGTCCTCACTATGCCGCTGCTGTAAATTTTTGACAGGAGATTAATATCGCATGATGCTTTTTCCAGTGAGAAAAAAGCATTTCCTTCGGCATCAGGCTTGAGCAGCGAAGCCTGCACAGGAGGGCCGGAAGCAAGAAAGCTTATAATCGCGCCATTCGCGCGCTTTTCAACATCAATACCGGTGATTACTGTACCTCCACTTTGCATGCTGCCTTCCGGGAAGGTGCGCTGCTCTCCACTCCTTATTACGCCAATTCTTCTAACCCCTTCCCCGGAATGTTTCAACTGCATTAAAGCATTTATCTTGAAGGATTTAGAGTTATAAACGACATCCCGCTCCAGCCAGAGAGTAAAAAGCCTGCATGCCTGAATGACAGGCAGATAAATTCTTGATTGCTTCGAAACCGGTTTCGCCTGCAACTGAATAATCCTTGCGGGAAGTTCCGGACTCCTTGACACAACACGCACAAAATTATTATCGAGGGTAATGGAGCAGAGACTGCCGGGCATCACAAGCATTTCTTCAAGCACAAGGCCATCCTGACTTTTGCGAAAGCTCAGGCGCAAGGCTCTTGCCATGGACTCCATATCAACCATCACGTTGCTGCCATTTTTGAGAGCAAGTACCCTGACGGTGTAACCGTAATCGTTTCGCATGGTGACAACGAGTGGAACTGTAGTCTCTGCTTGCTGTACAGGCGTCTCCGCAGAAAGAGTGGCGCATGAAAAAATCAGCAACGTCAACAGCGTCAGACCAGCAAGAGAAGAACGGATACGAAGCAAAAAGTGGTGCATGATTATCAATACAATACATTAGGGTTTCCTGAACACTGGCTTTTACGGCAAAAATAACAATAAATAAAAATATTTCTTTTGCCCAGCCAATTGAAACAGGTTAAAGAACCGGAAATAATCTGTTACAAACCGGTTGTTACGAGCATAGTATACGGCCTGAAAATGGTAAAGTTTGTTTTTTGCTCTTCAACACCTATCTTTTTCAAAATTTCTTGTTAACGCTCTTACTCCCGGGACTGATCAATGGCTTCTATACCGTCAACATTAACTGCCAGAAACAGGACCCTGATTGTCGTCGAATCGCCTTCAAAGGCAAAAACAATCAATAAATACCTTGGTGACAAGTATACGGTTTTCGCTTCGATAGGCCATATCAAAGATCTACCGAAAAAAGAGATCGGCCTTGATTTTGATCATCAATATGAACCGAGATATGAAATCATTCCCGGAAAAGAAAAGGTGGTGCGCCAGCTCAAAAAGCTTGCCGCTGAAGCCAGTGATATTCTGATTGCGACTGACCCTGATCGTGAAGGCGAGGCCATTGCGTGGCATATTTCCAATGAAATCGGGACGACAAAAGCGCCAGTCTCCAGGGTACTGTTTAACGAAATCACCAAAAAGGCTATCATTGAGGCAATTCAGGCACCTCGACAAATCGACAGCAATCTTGTCCGCTCCCAGCAAACCCGACAAGGTCTTGACAAAATAGTCGGTTACAAGATTAGCCCCTTTTTATGGAAAGTGGTACTGCGCGGTCTTTCGGCAGGTCGGGTGCAATCCGTTGCTTTGCGGCTGATTTGCGAACGCGAAGCCGAGATCACCCGCTTCCTGATTCAGGAGTACTGGACGATTGCGGCAGATTTTGTGACGGACGGCAAGGAGTCATTCAGGGCAAGGCTTGTCCGCTATGAGGGTGAGAAACCTGAGATAACCACCCAAGCACAGGCTGAAGCGATTGCTGCTCTTGCACGAAATGGAAACTATTCCGTCAGAGAGATTGCGCCCCGTGTGCAGCAGCGCAAGCCGCCTTTTCCCTTTACAACGTCATTGCTTCAGCAGGCGGCCTCAAACCAGCTCGGTTTTGGTTCGCAGCGCACCATGCGCATCGCTCAGCAACTGTATGAGGGAATTGAGATTGGTCCGGAGGGACCAACAGGTCTTATCACCTACATGAGAACCGATTCAACCCGTATCGGCCCTGAGGCTGTTGCGGAGGCGCGGAGTTATATTGATCAGCAGTTCGGCAAAGAGTACATCGGTTTCGGCGGTGCGGCCAAGCTGAGCAAGAATGCCCAGGATGCACACGAAGCTATACGTCCAACCTCACTCCTGAAAAAGCCGGAACAACTGAAGCAGTATCTTTCTACAGATCAGTTCAAATTGTACGAACTGATCTGGAAGCGATTTCTTGCCGCCATGATGGCTCCGGCCAAAATTGAACAGACGCGAGTTGATGTTGAGGATAGTACCGGCAAGTTCCTCTTCAGGGCAAACGGCAGCCGGGTACTCTTTCCGGGATTTATGCGTGTGTACGACGATCAGCGTGAACTTGATTATGAAGCTCAGACTTCGACAAAGGAGGATGTGGAAAAGGAGCAGAATGTCAAATTGCCTGAGCGATTGATGTCCAATGATGCGCTTGCGTTATCGGATCTCGATCAGAAACAGAGCTTTACCAGACCTCCAGCCCGTTACAGTGAAGCTACCCTTGTCAAGGATCTTGACCATTTTGGTATTGGACGCCCATCAACTTACGCCTCAATTTTTTCGACACTGCAGGATCGGCGCTATGTGGAGCTGGAGAAGAAAAAGATTGCTCCTACCGAGCTTGGCAAGGATGTTTCACTGATTCTTGTTGCCAATTTTCCCGATCTTTTTGATGTCGGCTTTACCGCTTTCATGGAA
>CAIYWF010000205.1 GCA_903929845.1 uncultured Chlorobiaceae bacterium
CTGCCCAATAAGACTTTTATGTGGCGGTGGTTGCAGAGCGAGAACATATTATTTGACGGGAGATTTAAATGGTGTTGACGATTTTTGTGAATATGAGCTATTAGCATTTATAGAAGGGCTCATGCAATCTGCGGTTTTAAAGGACATACGTGAAGAAATGTCTCATTGCTTCCAATGTTGATTCTAAAATAGATATATAATATCGCTCAGTGTTCAAAAAAATATTATAACACCAAGATTTGGCGCGCTCTGTGGTTTTTTATTTATACCTATTTGCCCGAAACGCTAACCATGGGGTCGCTTCAGGAAAGGGAAAAAATAGCACGTTTAGGAATTCCGTTGACCTGACGCATGAGCTACGAAATGTTATTACCCGACTCAGCACGTTTTTCTGCGATGTAGCTAAAAAACCTTCTTCTGCCAACAACAGCAATTTCACAAACTTCAGCGGCTGTCTTCTCTGAGTTTTCATTCAGGATTCTGGCATTTTCCAATTTTGCAGGATCAGTCCCAGGCCTTCCCCCTGTCTTCCCTTGTGCTTTAGCTGATGAACGTCCTGCTGAAGCTCTCTCTGTACGCAACTCCCTCTCCACTTGGTGAATGGCTCCTATCATCGAAAGAAAACAACGTCCGGTAGCTGTAGAGGTATCAATATTTTCACGCAACGACACGAGATTTACCTGATGTTGTTCAAGTATCTTTGCTGTTTCAAGCAGATCCAGCAAAGAACGTGTCATTCGACTGAGTTAAGTCACGACTAACGTATCGCCCGATCGGACATATTGGGGTTTGCTCACGAAACGGACAAAATAGCACGCTTAGCCATTTTGTAAAAGAGTTTCAAAAGTCTTGACATTAGAGCTTGATGGAGTTTGCTGAGCTTGGCTTCGTCCGCTGCTGTTTTCTGTCCAAACTCTATCAAATGGATAAACTCCTTGTATGGGGAGAGCTTGAGTAATGTGTGTTTTTCAATATTTAACCCTGAACGTCGGGCTTTCCTCTGGCCGACTTTTCCTTCTGTCATAGAGCCTTGTCGTTGAAACATTGGCATGACCGAGCCATTCCTGCACCTTTCCGATATCAGCCCCATGTTCCAGTGCATTCGTTGCTGCTGTTGAGCGCAGCGAGTGTACGCAGAACCCGTTCACGCTAGTGTTGATGCCCGTTTCTTTTCCGTATTTCCGGATAATACAGGTATAGATTGCTTGGGGATCCAGCGGTTTGAGCAACGTACCGGTGATATTGTTTTTTATCGGTCGGAATAATGGGCCTTTCTGGTCGTCACGGTGCCCGGCAGCTTCGAGATACTCATCAATTAACCTCTGAGCCATCGGATGCATTGGCAAAAACCTGATCTTTTCCCGTTTACCGTGGATGCACAAATGCTGCACGCCGCTGCGTTGCTGCAAATCTTTAACCTGCAGCCGACAAAGTTCTTCCCTGCGCAACCCATGGTAGAGCAGGGTAGCGAGAATTGCCCTGTCCCGTTTGCCTTTAAGGGTATTGGCCGGCGGGGCATCAAGCAGCATTCTTGCCTGGCTGTCACCAAGAGCAGGTGTCGTGCCTTCGTTGTTGTTGGCAGCGGGGCGTTTCACACCGAGAACCGGATTATGCAACACAGCATTCTGCTCACAAAGGTAATCAAAAAGCGAAGAGATCGAAGCAAGTTTGCGCCGGATGGTAGCGGCTGCGAGGTTGCGGTGTTCGAGATCGGTTCGCCAGGCAAGCAGGTGAGCCCTTGTGACAATGCGCATTTCTTCCGGTTCCGTGATGCCGAGAAATCGGGACAATTCCTTCACGTCGTTACGGTACGCTCGCCGGGTCTTTTCACTTCGGATATTGGCATACCATTCGAGTTCTGGAGGCATGTCCTTCAAAGCATGAAACTCCGGTGCTGAAAGTGCTCGTTTTTCGAGGATCGGAAGAGTGTCGGTCATGATTCCTGGACGTTGGTTTTTTTGCTTAAAGTTTAATTATGATAAAATACATTATCAGCATTAAAATAGAAATCTAATGGAATACTGCGAACTGATTCTTCCTGTTATACTGATCTATTTCGTGCGATTATTTCTGCGCAGAAATGCTGAGAAATGAATGCAATAAATTACTTTACAAG
>CAIYWF010000206.1 GCA_903929845.1 uncultured Chlorobiaceae bacterium
ACTGGTGAGTCGAATCCAGGCGCTTCGCAAGGGGAGTGGCTTTGATATTACGGATCGAATCAAGGTATATGTCAATCCCCATCCTAAATCAGCAAAACTTTGGCCTGCTATTCAGCACAATGAAGCGTATATTAAAGAAGAGACTCTTGCTGAATCTGTTGAAAACAACGGAGCAGATGGCGCTACTGATGTATGGGAGTGGATTAATGATCAAGAATGTTTTCTGTCACTTGAAAAGTATGATCGATAATTGTATTATCAAACGCTCTTTTTTTGTCGAATTCTGTTAGCATAAAGAAAACAAGGTTTATTATGGCGAAAAAAAATGAGAGTGCGTCCAAAAAAGAAAATGAAGTTATGGAAGAACCTGTCCTGACTAAACCGTATTTAACCGACGATGAACTCGAACATTTCAGGCTGCTCTTGCTGAAAAGACGTGAAGAGGTGCTTCGTGATCTGGAAATTTTGCGCTCGTCACTGTCAGACGAGAACGTGGAAGATTCTATTAATTCGAACTACTCCATGCACATGGCCGATCACGGCACTGATACGATGGATCGGGAACAGCGGTTCATGTTTATCGCCCGTGATGAAAAATATATCAACTATATTGATCAGGCGCTCGACAGAATCAGAAACAAGACTTATGGTATTTGTATCAAGTCAGGTAAACCTATTCCGAAAAAGAGACTTGAAGCGGTTCCGCATACCTCTGTGCGAATCGAGTTCAAACAGGGTAAAAAGTAAAAAAAGAGACGCTTCTGTGTTGATTCATTTGCATATCAGTCGTTTTCCTCTTTGTCGGTCGTTGCATCGCTGACCTGAATCGGGTAGTCTCCACTGAAACAAGCGGTGCAATAACTGCAGGATTCATCCTCAAACGTAGGGACACTGTTCATCAGCCCCTGCATGGAGAGGTATTTCAATGAATCCACGCCGATATATTCCCTGATTTTTTCGATCTCTTCGCCTTCATTGTCAAGATTGTCGAACATGTGCGTGAGCAACTGCCGCTTGGTCGGAAAATCCATACCATAAAAGCAGGGATTGGTGATTGGTGGAGAGCTGATATGGAGGTGAATTGATTTTGGATCAGCCTCACGGATCAGTTTAATAAGCATTTTTGCGGTTGTACCCCGGACAATGGAGTCATCAACAAGAATGATCGGCCTGTCCTGAAGCACGCCGCGCACAATATTGTATTTGGAGCGCACCTTTATGTCGCGGCTGTGAATGCCCGGCTGGATGAACGTTCTTCCTACATAGTGATTACGGATAAGCCCGTGCTCGAACCTTGCAGGTCGCTCCATTTTGAGGCTTTCGCGAACAAAGCCAAGTGCGGCAGTATTGGATGAGTCTGGTACGCTGACGACGGTCAGCTCCTTTTCACCGGGCTGATGCTCAATTACTGACTCTCGTGCAAGATTTTTTCCGAGATTTCGTCTCACCTTATCCACGGAATGGCCAAAAATAAAACTGTCGGGACGGGAGAAATAGACGTATTCAAAAATACATCGGGCTTTACGTGCTGAATGAGGCAAAAAAAGCGATGTAGGTTTTTCGTTTGCCACAGCAAGGTGATCAATCAGGAGAATTTCACCAGGTTCGATATCCCTGATGTATTCTGCCTGGATGATGTCGAAGGCGCAGGTTTCGCTGGCAACAATATAGGCGAGCTCTCCGGTGAGCGGATCGACTTTCTTGCCGAGAGCGAGTGGTCTGAAGCCGTAGGGGTCTCTGGCGGCGATCATCTGGTTGTTGGCCAAAAGCACCATTGAATAGGCACCCTTAACCTGTAATAAAGCTTCGTAGAGCTGGTGAATGGGCTCTTTTTCACGGCTTCTTGCGGCCAGATGGGGGATTATTTCTGTGTCTGAAGAGGCCTGGAAGATAACGCCAAGTTCAGTCAGTTCGCGTCGCAAGGCACGGGAGTTGGTCAGGTTGCCGTTATGGGCAATTGCCAGACTTCCAGAGCGGTAGGTCAGGGAAAATGGCTGAATATTGCTGGTGGATGACGAGGAACCTGTCGTCGAATAACGGTTATGACCAATCGCCGCATAACCTCCAAGAGTTTCAAAAACAGTTTCATCCCTGAACACCTCAGCGACAAGACCCATGCCCTTATGCTGTTTGAAGAGAGTTCTCTTTTTGACCTTGTTATATTCTGCTACGACGATACCAGCGGCTTCCTGTCCTCTGTGCTGAAGTGAGTACAGTCCATAGAAGGTATCTTCTGCGGGAGTTTTAGAATTAAAAACACCGAAAACTCCACACATAAGCAATGGTATGTTTAAAGTTCAGCAAACGCTACAACAACACAAGTGAACATAACTAATTCAAACGGCAAATTGAAAATAATCATACACTCTGTCACCGATGATTTTTGAATCAGAATATGGTTTGGCTGTTGTTATGGTTCATGGAGTGTGCTGAACTTTTGATAGCTGGTAATATTCGGCTAACCACGCAAGACTATTGACGTAATAGTCGTCAGGTTCGCTATAATAACACTCCTTTTTGTTCAGCCTGATAGACTTTCTCTGCCGGTTCAGCAGGGCGGGCGCGACAGAAGAACCTGCTACTTCTGTTGCAGCATAAGCTGCCGTATAGGAGAGTGGGTTTTCGTCAGACGTCAGGCTCTGGTTGTCGCAGGTATATTCGCTGAAGATTTTTCCGGTCCGCTTGAACTCATTTTCGAAAAACAGGGAAAATTTCTGCAGCACAGCAAGAGCCCTTGGATCTTTGTTGAGATGATAATCTGCCGCTATTCTCAACGGTACTCTTAAGGCATCCCATCCGTAAACCAGAGATTTACCCGGCAGAACCATTATCTCTTCTTTCGGGTCAAGTGCGCACCAGTCGGGCACCAGTCCTGACGCTTTCCTGTCTCCGCAGAACGCCTGCAGCCTGCCGAGAAGATGATAAGACGTATCGGTCAGCTCAAGCCAACGTTTGTCTCCACTGACCTCGTAAAATACTTTGAAATGGGACGGCGCGTAGTACGATGGATTTTGAGCGACAAGTTTATCCGCCCTGCTTTCCGTGAGCGTTGAGGGAATAAGGTAGAGCCTGCCATTGACAAGAGCAGTCTCATGGTCGAGAATACTTTTGAGCACCTCTCTGGCAAGGTCGATATAGCGGTCGTCATGCCACCGTCGGTAAGCGAGAACAAGGCTATAGGCATAATCGATATCGGCATCCGATGCTGCGGTGGTATCACTGATCTTTCCATTTTCGAAATGCCATGCCAGCAGTCTGTCACCATGCGATGTTTTACGTGAAAGCACCGATTCACACCATGCGAGACACTCATCAAAGGTCGTTCTGTCACCCATAAGCACTGCGCGGAGCATAGCGTAGGATTCTCCCTCCGAGACGGTATCCAGATTGTTTGCCGGACGCACGACTCGACCCGCCCGAATGAAGGTGCGTTTGTAATGCGCCCATGAACTCTGCACAATTTCTTCGGGATTTACGGGAGGAGCTGAACAGTTGATCATGAAAAGCTGCACAAGAGCAAAAAGCAGCACGACAGCACGGTTTTTCATTCTCGGTTGAGATAAAAATAGCAAGGGACACAAAAGTTTTCTTCATTTATCATTCGATCTTCAGGTTAGTTATAGGTCAATGATAAAAAGAAAAAACAGACTTTTTGTTACATTGGCTCTATCTTATTGTATACAGATGACCGATCGGGACTCTTCAATCAACTTATCATAAGACATCACTGGTGTCCGGTTGTTGAGAAAATAAATCCCTATAACTCATTTTATAATCGTTAGTTAAAGGGATATTATGGCGTAATCGATTTGAAAATCAATTTACTTATAGCTTCAAATGATAAATATATTTTCAAGAGAAATTG
>CAIYWF010000207.1 GCA_903929845.1 uncultured Chlorobiaceae bacterium
CAATTTCTCTTGAAAATATATTTATCATTTGAAGCTATAAGTAAATTGATTTTCAAATCGATTACGCCATAATATCCCTTTAACTAACGATTATAAAATGAGTTATAGGGATTTATTTTCTCAACAACCGGACACCAGTGAAAGTACCTGCAAGCTATGGCAGAAGGCAAGGTGTACTATGATCCTGGCATCAAACTTGAGAATGCCTCAAGCAGGCCACGCACGAAACAACGCAGTCAGTTTCGTATAAAGTCAGTCAATCTCCCGGCGCTCTATCACCGTATGGATAGTGTTGATTTGTGCGAGGGAGAAGCGGTATCATCGTGATTTTCTTCCATCGCAAGGGGGTACAGGAATAACGGAAAGGCGTTCATTCATCCCTGCCATGATGAGTTTTGCCGTAACAGCGCAGACAATGAGGTATCTGTAAAGCATCGGTCAAGGAGAAGAGTGACGAGGAGTTGCATCTGGCCATAGGAAAGTATTTGACCAATCTTGGCATTCTTTGTGTTGGCCGTCGGGAAGATCGTGCTCGACTGGGAACTTCGCCGGTGATTCAATGTCTGAAATATGACAGTGAGGGGCGGAAGGTCAACAAAATTGTCTGGTATGAGCACTCCTTTTCTCCGATGCAGTTGATTGACGAGGTTTGGCGGGAAATTCCTGATTTTCGTGAGAGCTATGAGTTGCCTGATGGTTTGTTCCGCCAACATATCCCGGTGTATGATGGTCGCATAGTCCGAGAGCTGCTGGTCAATGCGCTGGTGCATCGTCCCTACACCCAGCGGGGCGACATCTATCTTAATCTGCGGGATGATCAGTTTGAAATTGTCAATCCTGGTTTGCTGCCGTTGGGTGTGACTCCTCAAAATATCCTGCACCAGTCCGTCAGACGCAATAATGAGTTGGCGAGGGTTTTTCACGACCTCGGTCTTATGGAGCGTGAAGGGAGTGGCTATGATTTGCTCTATGAGGTGCTTCTCTCTCAAGGGCGTCAGTTGCCGAAACTGCGTGAAGGGGTTGACTCTGTCACGGTTATTATTGAAAAACGTATTGTAAAACCAGAGATTATTGATTTTCTGACCAAGGCCGACCAGACCTACTCTCTCAGGCAGAGAGAAAAAATTGTGCTTGGTTTACTTGCCCAGCATGAATCTCTTTCTGCAAGCGAGTTGGCTGGTCTGCTTGAGCTGGTTGACAATGAAGAGATAAAAGTATGGATCGGGCGTTTGCTGGAGTGGGATCTTGTGCGGCAGACGGGGAGAACCAAGGGAACTCGTTACTATGTGGCTCCGGATTTGTTGAGGAGATTGAATTTCCCGGCTCAGACAAGTTTGGTACGAATTGAATCGTACAGACTCGATGCTCTTGTTTTGGAGGATCTTTATCGCTACCCAGGTTCTTCGATTGGCGAAATCCATGCAAGAATAGGCAAGGAAATCAATCGGCGTCAGGTTCGGCTTGCGCTGAATCGCCTATGGAAAAAGGGTGAATTGCGTATTGAGGGAGAAAAACGTGGACGTATATACTGGCCATTGTAGAAAGTTATTGACGCAATTGGCCCAAATAAAGGGTGTTACGTCAATAACTTGCGTCAATAACTCCTGTGATAAATTTCTAAACTATTTTTTTAAAGTATTTTGCAATATTGACGTTGTTTGTCAAAATGTCAATAAAGTGTCAATAGATGGTCGATATCTTGTCAGCCGACCTCTTCTTCCATCCTTTATGAAAACCCTTTTTTTAAAGGATGATTGGGTTTATCTACAGATGCTTCAGGGGTTCCAAAACCTCGATTTTCGTTCGGCGCCAGTTGGTCGCCCTGCTCTGCGGTTTTCTTTTGGCCAGGATTTATATCTTCACAAGGTTTATGCCTGATATTCTGATGTATTCTTTGCGGGTCTTTTGATGTATTGCTATTATTTCACTATAATGGTTTTGCTTTATCTCATTCATAATAAAATAGAGAATCTGTTTGACAGAAATCATAAACTGTTGCTATCATTAAAATTGAAGACAACAGGCATCCGCTGATGAAATATTTTGATTGGAATGATGATAAAAATGATTTACTCAAAAAAAAGCGAGGGGTCTCCTTTGAGCAGGTTGAACTGGCAATAGCTTCCGGAAAGCTGCTCGACCGCGTAAGACATCCAAACAAAGAAAAATATCCAAACCAGAAGGTTTTTCTGGTAGAGCTGGAAAATTATGTCTATTCAGTCCCGTTCGTCGAAGATGAAGAAAAAATATTTTTGAAAACAATAATACCAAACAGCAAAGCAACAAAGAGATATTTTGGAGAAAAAAATGAAAAAAAAGACGAGCTACTTTGATAAAGATGAGCAAGAATTAGCGGAATCACTTGAAAAGGAGAACTGGATTTCCGACCTTGACCCGAAAGAAAAAAATCAATATGAACAGAATGCCCTTTATAGCCTGAACACACAACAACAAATCAACATAACAATGAGTGAGCGCGATGTAATGAAAATTCGTGCCAAGGCGGTCGAAGAAGGTATTCCATATCAATCGTTTATCTCAATGCTGATTCATAAATACAATGAAGGAAAGCTATCAATAGCAATGACGCGCCCAACAAAAAAAGGCAAAAGACGCGGGATAAACGCAGTTTGATGTTCAATTTGTCTTGTATCCCGCTCTGCTGATTGAGATTGCCAATCCTCCATTTCTTTTATCCTTGATGAAAACCCTTTTCTTAAACCGAAGTTCCCCGTATAAAAAAACGATAACTCTATACAGTACAAGCAAAAGGGCGGAAAATCAACTTCCATCTACTGGGTACAAACGAATCAATTCCATTGCACGTGTCTGAAGTGTTGTTGGTTCAGTGTCCTGGA
>CAIYWF010000208.1 GCA_903929845.1 uncultured Chlorobiaceae bacterium
GTGCCTTTTCTCAAATCAAGAACCTGCTCATGAAAGGTGGCTTCGCAGGTCGAGTGGCAGAATTTATGCCCCTCGACCCAGACAGAAACATCTGTCCACATAGGACATTTGACAAGTTCTTCAACAGCGGCTTCAGACTTGTCGTAAATCCCGCTGATATACATACCTCCACAATGTCCGTCAGGCAGTTCTTCAAGGCTTCCCCGGATATTGAGGTAGCCGTTTCCAATGGTCAGCAGTGATTCGTTAACCTGGATGCTTTTTTCGGAATTCCGGAATCCCTTGCGTCTCAATAACCACTCTTCGGAAGAGAGTGAGAGCAATT
The DNA here is from genome assembly GCA_903929845.1 of uncultured Chlorobiaceae bacterium. GTDB lineage: Bacteria > Bacteroidota > Chlorobiia > Chlorobiales > Chlorobiaceae > Chlorobium. The sequence goes on from CAIYWF010000208.1 coordinate 326, forward strand.
CTTCAGTAACAGAAAGATGTTGCATAATAGTCTATCTGTTGTTAAGTGGGCAAAACCAGCCAATTGAAAGATTTGTTCACAGTGTACTCTCCTGATAATAAATTATCCGCTGATCCCGGTCATTGTCTCTTCATCCAGTCATCAGGTTACCATCGAGAAAATCTTCCTCCGGGTCAGCGGAAAACACTTGCGCCATTATGCAGCAATGGTTTTGATAATGCATGATTAAGTATCCTTTTATGCTGTAAGCTGTAGTAAAGCTCTTCATAACTCTCAACCATATTTGCCAGAGAAAAACGCCGTTCAAATTCCGCTCGGCAGGTTTTTCTCGATATGCGATCGACATTACGGATAGCCTCGATGAAGTCGCTGCGGCTCTCACAGATAAATCCTGTTTTACCATGGGTGATTACTTCAGGTGCCGAACCGCATCCCCTTACAATCACTGGCGTACCGCAGGCAAGTGCTTCGATCATGACCAAACCGAAAGGTTCAGGCCAGTCTATGGTATTGAGAAGTGCTTTAGCGTTTTTCAGCAGCTCAACCTTTTGCTGGTCATCAACTTCACCGACGTACTCAATAAGGGGATGATCAAGCAGTGGAATGATGTTTTCCTCAAAATATGCCTGATCGGTCGGATCTATTTTGGCTGCAATTTTCAGCGGTATATTGCATTCCCGAGCGAGCATAATTGCCTGATCAGGCCTTTTTTCTGCTGAAAAACGGCCCAGATAAAGGAAATAATCCCCTGGATTCTCATTAAATTCGAAAGAGGAGGCGGGATAACCGTGATAAATGGTTTTTGCCCAGTTTATATCCTCGACAGGGCGCCTCTGGGAATCACTGATTGAGACATAATTCATATCCCGATATGTTCTGAGCATAGCCGAACTATCACCAAGATCAAGCCTGCCATGCATCGTCAGAACGGTTGGCACCAAGGTACTTTTGGCGTAAGGAAGAGTAAGGTATTCGATATGTGAATGAATAATATCAAATTCATGGAGCATTTTTTCATAGACCTGGCTTAACATCATCATAGTGACAATCATGGGCGAATGCACCTTGCTTCCAAGGCGCAGACCTTCAGTGATCGGAGCAACAAGTTTGGCGTTTGTTATGGAATCTCCCGAAGCAAACAGGGTGACATCATGACCTTTTTCAACCAATCCTTCCGTCAAATGGTAAACAACTCTTTCAGTTCCGCCGTATTTCTTCGGAGGAACGCGCTCCACTAAAGGAGCTATCTGGGCAATTCGAAGTTTTTTCATAACGCACCACCTTTATTGATGGACATACCATGCAGAAAAGGTGCGTCAAAAGAGAAAAGTCCCTCTGCAAGCGCTTGACGACCGGCGGATAACCATAACCTTATGGTCTCAAGAGGCTTTCCGATTATTTTCGATATATCCTGATGTTTTAGTCCGGGAATCTCTGAAAGCAATACTGACAATTTTATATCTGCGAACCGTTGGCGTAATGGCTCTTCCAGACACTCATTCGGTTTACATGGCTCCGGTACGATTAAAGACATATCATCATCAAAACGATCGAAATAACACTCTCTGAATGTTTTGAATACCTCTCTTTCAGGCGTCTTCCTGTCAACGTTCAGATAGGTTCGGTTCACAAGTTCATTGGCTGCCGTCTCGGAACCGGTCATCCAATAGGCAAGGCTGTAAATATCATCCATCAAATCCATCGGTGTTCTTTTTTCCATGATCATGGCTCCTCCTCATATAATTTTTCAAGTTAGGACACAGATTTATTTGTCTTATTACCAAAAACGTCATGTTGTGCCTGTCGTTATCTTGGGCGATTCTCGTCCATGCGCAACCGCTCTGGTGTTCTCAGGTTGGTGATCTTGCTATACTCAGCATCCCTGAACTTCCTGATATCTTCCAGACGATATTGTTTAACCCTGGAAGGAAGATTCTTCTCCTTAATGAGTTCCCAAGGCCCGCGATAGCTCGATGAACGGTACCAAGAGCCTTTCTGGTTTATGAAGTAGTGATCATCGCCGCAGATGATATCGTACTGGCTCTCTACGGATACGGCAAAACCCTGATCTGGCAGATAGATAAAGCTCGGACGTGCATCAATTACAAACGAATGGTCATTCAGTGTTTGAATTTTTCCCCTCGTCTCTCCTTGTGCTTCGTGAGCGGGATTACCGAGAAGCATTCCTGCTACACCGGCAGCAATCCAAATGTTTTTTTTCATCGTTATTCTCCTGTTAACATGTTGATTATTGAATTGATGAATTGGGACTCTTTTGGTAGAGTATTGTCGGACTACAACCGGGAAGGATGCTGCCTATACTACCTTTTTCTTATAGATAAACACCAATGAACTTTACTCTTTCTGATAACGCTTTATAAAACAATGCAATACAATATAAACCCATTACCCGGATAAAAAGATAAATAAAGCCAATAGTCAAATACCTATTATTGTATACAAAGCATACTTGAATTACTTATAATAATACAACAAAATTTAATAACTTTAACAAATAAAGCTATTAAATAATTCAAAAAAATATTTATAGATACAGGTATTTAGTGCTTTGAGGATTATAAGCCTTGAAAAGGCAACGCATCGGTAGCTTTTTGAGCACAGTCAAACAAAACTGATTGTCGGACTTTTACATTATCTACAATAAATATAAATGGTTATAATCAAGAAGGTGGAACGAAAAATAAACGAAGCCATAGCCACACACAACTGCGCCTCCATTTAAGCGCAATGGTAATACGACGTCAATCTTTAAACTTGTCTGCGATATCCCGAAGAGAGGCACTTGAAGAACGTAATGCACTCTCCACACCATCTTTAAGTTTCTCCCAAGCATCCTCGCCAGCCTCTCCAAGCTCCTTCAGCTTGGACTTCGCTATACCAATCCTGTGCTCAAAATCATCAAGCTGTTTGGCATAATTGAGATGCATTTCAGCATTTAAATTCTTTGCTTTAGCTCTGAACTCTACTACCCGGGCCTGAGCCAGCTCCAGCTCAGTTTCAGCTTTCTTTTTGTAGGCTTCTTGCAAATTCATAGGATATCTCCTGTTTAAAATGGAGTGTTTTATAAGGGTATGAACTCATGTTCAGGAATTTCTTCACGAAGCAGAGCTTCAAAGAATATATCCTATACCCATTTAGGATAATACAAATATTGAGTGACAATAAATAATTACTTTGACAAATAAAGCTATAAGTACAAAGGAGCTGAAAAAATAAAACTTTCCAAAGGCGATCTCTTGAAGTATATAGTCTGGCTTTTAAATATCCTTGAAATTAAGCGTAATAATGCGATATTTTACTGATAGCGAGACAACACGAAAAAGTGCAAAATCAAAAAACACTATGCTGTTTGATCGTCCGTATGCGCTTAGAGTGCAAAATAACGCAAACCCTGACCTCTATTGAAAAGTTTTCTCCCTCATAGGTGAGGCCTGAGCATATTTTTATTGATACACGCGAAGCAAACTACTTTAAATTTTAATACTTTGCTATTTAAAGTATATTAATCAAAAGAGTGCGTCAAAGACATTTACAGGAGAAGTAAAAGTCAGCAACTCTATAAAAAATAGAGATTTCACAATGGGCTATGATCTTTTTTTACTCCGTTTCGACTCAATGGGAGTACATGTTTTCTGATGCAGTACTAGTACCAATGTTTGATCTCCTTACGTTGCGATATCCAAACAATGTGCGGATGGTATTATGTTAATTCATCATACAAA
>CAIYWF010000209.1 GCA_903929845.1 uncultured Chlorobiaceae bacterium
CGACGCTCTGGAGAAAACGGAAGCAGTATGGAATTTAAGCTATAGTTTTCCCCGCCCTTGGCAGCTTGAAAAATGCAAGCTCGCAGTTCGTGTGCCCATGATTATTTCAAAGGGTCATCGCGACTCTCCCCGGCTTTTCTGTTAATTTACAAGCGATAAATTATTGGTACACTTTTTGCATTAATACGTAATCATGAATATGTCAGGAGATCATAGATGATTGGTATAAGACAAAAACTGGTTCTGGGATTCGGAGGTCTGCTTCTCATTGTTGTTGCAATAGGAGTGCTTACAATACGTCACATTGATGCCCTTGGCGGAGCTATTGATGTTATTCTCAGGCAAAACTATCGCAGTGTGGTTGCCTGCCAGAAAATGACTGAGTCTCTTGATCGCATTGACAGTGGCGCCTTGTTTACCTTTGCAGGTCATTACGATGATGGAATGACCACTATTCACGAGAATGAACAAAACTTTCGTCATGCACTTCGCGTGGAGCTTGGCAATATCACCCTTCCCGGTGAACATCAGAAAGCCATGCAAATCAATACTCTTTTTTTTAGGTATAATTTTATTATTAAACAGGTTACAGATCTATCGATCTCTTTTCCCGAACGCCAGCGACGATATTTTACTGACCTGCTTCCGCTTTCTCAGCAAATTAAGCAACTCTCAGCTCAGGTTCTGGAGATGAACCAGGCGAACATGCAGGCGGCAAACGATAATGCTCGCCAGATGGCGGCATCGGCGCACAATACCATGCTCTCGGCTATTTTTGCCAGTGCAATTATTGCTCTCTTGTTCAGCTTTCGATCCCATCGCTGGATTCTCATGCCGATCAAAAAGTTGAGCGCATCAGTCGAAGAGATTCGGAAAGGCAATCTTGATCTTGTTCTTGATACCACCTCAAAGGATGAAATCGGGCAGCTTTCACAATCATTTAACGATATGGCTGCAACTCTCCGAAAAATGCGCAAAAGCGATCAGGACAAGCTTTATCGCAGTCGGCGGGTAACGCAGGAGGTGTTCAAGGTTCTACCCTTGCCAATTGCGGTGCTGGATGCAAATGGACAAGTTGCAGTATCCACTGACACTGCGGAACGATATTTTGGGTTGAAAGCGGGTGTTTTTGTTCAGGATATCGGTCATGACTGGCTGAAGGGAGTGTGGCAGAAGACGGTTCGACAGGGTTCCGCAACGGAGTCGGAAGAGGGTCATGACTACATTCAGCATTTCGATGGGAGGAGTGAGTACTTTTTTCAACCTGTGGCAGTACCTGTTCCTTTTAGCGCTGAGCGAGAGGAGTTTACCGGAACAGCGCTGATCTTCAGGGATGTGACACAGCTTCACGAACAGCTTGAGCTCAAGCGCAGTGTTATTGCTACGGTATCCCATCAGTTGCGAACCCCTCTTACCTCGTTGCGAATGTCTGTTCATCTTCTGCTTGAAGAACGCATAGGTCATCTCAACGAACAGCAGGCAGATCTGTTGTTGTCTGCACGTGATGAGAGTGAGCGGCTTGCACGTATGCTTGATGATCTTCTGGAGCTCAACCGGATTGAATCGGGAAAAGCCCCTATGAACATTATTCCGGTTTCTCCTTTTCGTCTCAGCGGCGAAGGTATTGAGCCGTTCATGCTTCATGCCACTGATCAGGGGGTAGCCATTGTCAATACTATTCATGAGGGATTGCCTGACGTTATAGCAGATCCGGAACGCATCAAGCATGTTTTTGCGAACCTTCTTTCGAACGCATTGCGGTTTACCTCGCCGGGCGGTAAAGTAACCATCAGCGCTGCTGAAGAGGATGAAAAGATCAAATTCTCCGTTGAAGATACCGGGAACGGTATAGCATCTGAACATCTTGAGCATCTTTTCGAAAGGTTTTATCGGGTTCCGGGCCAAAAAGCAAAAAGCGGAATCGGTCTTGGGCTTTCTATTGTGAAGGAGATTGTTGAAGCACAAGGAGGAACAGTTGGCGCTGAAAATGTCGAAGGGAAGGGGTCGGTATTTTATTTTACTCTACCCGTCCGACAAGACAATCAATAATTACTAAGGGATTTGGTAAATACTAAAATACCTTTTATTATGTTTTCATACAGCAACATATTAGCCGGAGAAATTGCACATGAAGACATCTGTATTGAATCGAAACAGCATATCACCTGAAGTCGCAGGGCTAATTACTCGTCTGGTTTCCTTAATACCATGGCCAGTACGACGCCAAGCTATGGGAGATGTCGTGCTGACAATATTGGACGGCAAGCCTCGGATTGCAGAAAATGAATTTGGCTGGAATCGCTCAGCGGTCGCTTTAGGGATCAAGGAATTTGAGAGTGGCATTGTCTGTGTCAATGATTTGACGGAACGACACAAGCCAAAATCTGAAGAGAAAAACCCCGAGTTGCTTGAATCCATTCGGAAAATAATGGAGCCATACAGTCAGGCTGAACCGCGTTTACGAACAACCTTGCTCTATACGAACATGACAGCGCAATCCGTCTATAATGCACTTGTTGGTGAAGGATGGCCAGAAGAATCGCTGCCTGCGGTTCGTACTATCTCCAATATTTTGAACCGTCAAAACTATCGACTACGAACGGTTCAGAAAACTAAGGTTGAAAAAAAACAGCAGAAACAGATGCCATCTTCAACAATGTCTGGCAAATGAATGCGCAGGCAGATGCTGACCCTGAAACGTTAAGACTCAGCATTGACACCAAAGCAACTGTGCATGTGGGCCTCTATTCACGAGGCGGTAAGTCTCGTGGAATCAAAGCCGTAGCAGCCTGGGATCATGATATGCGACCCAAGGAAAAACTTGTTCCTGGCGGTATACTTGAACCAGTCAGCGGTAAATCGTTCTTGTTTTTTGGCACAAGCAACAAGACCAGTGACTTTATGGTTGATGGACTTGAGTTGTGGTGGAATGAGCGAAAACAAGCACTTTCTCATATCAAAGAGTTAGTACTCAACATGGATAATGGCCCAGAG
>CAIYWF010000210.1 GCA_903929845.1 uncultured Chlorobiaceae bacterium
AGTAACTAAATAAAATAAGGAGAGAGCATTGGGTCAGAAAGTTAATCCTACTGGATTTAGGCTGGGAATTATCAGGGACTGGGCTTCACGCTGGTATGATGACAGTCCGGTTATTTCGGAAAAAATCAAGCAAGACCATGTTATTCGTACCTATGTTCTTGCAAGGTTGAAGAAGGAGAGGGCTGGTATTGCTCGTATTATTATTGAGAGAACAACCAAGCATGTCAAGATCAATATCTATGCAGCACGTCCAGGTGCAGTTGTAGGAAGAAAAGGTGAGGAGATCAATAATCTCTCTCAGGAGCTAAGTCGTATCACTGGTAAAGAGGTAAAGATCGATGTTGTTGAGGTGGTAAAGCCAGAAATTGAGGCACAGCTTATCGGCGACAATATCGCTTATCAGCTTGAGAATCGAGTCTCTTTCAGAAGAGCGATGAAACAGGCGATTCAACAGGCGATGCGCTCGGGAGCTGAAGGCGTCAGGATCAGGTGCGGTGGTCGTCTTGGTGGCGCTGAGATAGCGCGTTCCGAGCAGTATAAGGAAGGGAAAATTCCACTTCATACTATTCGTGCCAATGTTGATTATGCAAGTGTTACTGCACACACTATTGCCGGTACTATCGGGATCAAGGTATGGGTTTATAAGGGTGAAGTGCTTGTACAGCGTATTGATGCGATAGAAGAAGAGGAGATGAAGAGAATGAAAGACAGACGGAGCGATGCCGGTGCAAGAAATCGCGACACACGCGATGGCCGCGCCAAGCGCCGCAATCGTACCAAACGATCATAATATCAAGTACCATACAATCAGAAAATAGAATGGAGTTGCCTGTATGTTAATGCCAAAAAGAGTTAAATATAGAAAGACGCAAAGAGGCCGGATGAAAGGCAATTCAGGTCGTGGTACATCGGTATCTTTTGGTTCCTTCGGTTTGAAAGCCGTGGAGCAGGCATGGATCACCAGCCGCCAGATCGAAGCTGCCCGTGTTGCAATGACAAGATTTATGAAGAGAGATGGAAAAATCTGGATCAGGATATTCCCGGATAAGCCAGTAACCCAAAAACCTGCAGAAACCCGAATGGGATCAGGTAAAGGCTCTCCGGAGTTCTGGGTTGCGGTTGTAAAACCAGGAAGAATCATGTTTGAAGCCGATGGAGTGCCGAAAGAGGTTGCCACAGAGGCTTTCAGGTTGGCCGCAAAAAAGCTGCCTATCAAAACCAGGTTCATTGTCCGTCCTGATTACGAAGATAAACCGAGCAACTAATTCGACAAGAGGGTTACTTATTATGAAAAAGTATGAAATTGCGGCATTGAGCAAGCAGGAACTGACCGACAAGCTCAAAGAGCTTGAAGAAAGACTTGCTGATATCAATTTTTTTAGGGTTATTGAGCAGCCGCAGAATCCGATGGTTTTCCGCAATTCCAGAAGGGATATTGCACGCATGAAAAACAGGCTCCATCAGCTTGTGGCTGCTGAGGCTGGACTTGTTTGATGGAAAGAAAAACAATAAAACTGTTTACTTACATGGAAGAAAAAAAAATGGGCAGTGAATCTATGGAACCGAGTGCTCCAGTAAGAGGAAGAAAAAAAAGCTCCAAAACAGCAGGGGAGAGGAAATTCAGGTCATCCCGTACCGAAAACCTCC
>CAIYWF010000211.1 GCA_903929845.1 uncultured Chlorobiaceae bacterium
CGAAAATCTGTTTTGCTTCTGTATCCCATGACCACCAGAGGTTTTTTGACAGTTCTTGAAGCGCAATGATTTTTTTTTGCATAATTGATCTGTATAATAATTGCATTTAAGCCGCTGTTGAAAGAAAGTCGGTATCTTACAGCATTGTAGCTTTTTCGGCTTTTGGTTAATGCCTGATGAATAAAATAGTGCTCAATTTACAGTTTTAGAATTGAAAACCGCAAGTCTTATTTAAATTGATTTCAGAGACAGCAAAAATAGCGCATATATCGGATCTTCATATTTCCGGTACTCAGGATCGTCGTCAACTTGGTTGCCTTGATCGCCTGTTTGATCATTTCAATACCGAAGGTTTTGATCATCTTGTCATTTCAGGTGATCTGAGCAATAGCGCTGATCCGGATGACTGGAATCTTGTCAGGGAAAAACTGGTAAGTCATGGTTTTTACCACTGGGACAAAACGACTGTTATTGCCGGTAATCATGATTTGATCCATCTTGAAGAAGAGATGCGATTTTATAATGCACTGAATCCTCTTCCTTTGGCCAGAAAAAGAGCTTTTGACCGCAAATTGAAAGCGTTTTGTGTGTTTTTTCAGGAGCTTATAACGGGGGAAGAACGGGGTGATAACGCTTATCCTTTTATCAAGATCATAAACTATCCATCGGTGAAGATTGCCTTCGCCGTTCTTAACTCGGTTTATCCATGGTATCCTGCCGATAATCCTCTCGGAGCCAGAGGATCAATTAGTCCGGGGCAGTTGCACGCTTTGAGTAAGGAACGTGTCCTTTCCTCTGTAAAAGAGTGTTTTGTGATTGGGCTTTGCCATCATGCGTATAGAGTTTATGGAACCGATTCGTTGATCGATCAGGCTTTTGACTGGACTATGGAGCTGAAAAACCGTGAAGAGTTTCTCGGTCTTATGAAAGTTATGCATGCAAAATTGGTGTTGCATGGCCATTTTCACCGCTTTCAAAGCTACACTGTCGATGGAATAACCTTTATCAATGGGGGAAGTTTTCGCTACAATCCACTGTGCTATAGTGAACTGATTGTCGATGGGCAGGGGAGCTGCAAACAGAAGTTTGTTCTGCTTCCCTGAAAGGATGGTTTACTGTTGTTTAATGTGATTTTCTTTCATGTATTGAAGGATTCTTGCGGCATGATCGCGGTCTTCCTGATTCAGTTGTTTGAAAATATTAGCAGAATAAGAGTTTGTAGGGCTGTCGAGAAATTGCTGAAAATGTGATTCTCCTGCTGCCATTTCAAGATCGTATGCAGTTTTGAATGCTTCTGCTCGTGAGGGTGGCGTGGTCGACCAGGCTGAGATCAGTTCAGCAATTCTTGTGTTGGTATCAATAAGGGATTGCAGATCTTTGGCCAGAAGATTTTCAGGAAAAAACTCTTTTTGCTGAGGTTGCTTTTTCTCCTGCTGAAGAAGGGTGGCGTGGCCTTGTTCCTCCATTGCAAGATCCCACCAGAAATCCTCATCATCCGACAAACAGTCATTAAAGATGGTGTAGAGTTTTGCGAGGTTCAATTCCAGTTGTATTGATTCGTCAAGATGTTTCTGGATTTGTTCGGGCATGGTCATAGAATGTTAGGCGTTGTTTCGATAGGATGCGTATTCCTGAAGACTTTTAACACCGAACTCCTGGTGGCGGATACAGTCAATTGCCTGCACTGATGCCTCTGCGGCTTCGATGGTAGTTACAAACGGCACATTGCTCAATACTGACGCAGCGCCGATAGCCTCTTCGTCGTGCAGGGCTTTTTCGCCTCTTGGTGTATTGATGACAAAGTTGATTTTTCCGTGTTTGATGATATCAAAAATGTTGGGTCGTCCTTCCTCTCCAACCTTGAAAACTTTCTTGCATTCAATACCGTTTTCAGTCAGGAAATGGTGAGTGCCTGCAGTAGCTACCAGATCGAAGTCCATGCGGAAAAGAGCCTTTGCTATGGCTATAATGCGCGGGTTTTTGTCCTGATCGTTTACACTGATGAAGACTGCGCCGGAGAGAGGAAGCTGCATGTTGGCCGCCTGATAGGCTTTGGCAAAGGCCTCTGGAAACTCTTCAGCAAGGCTCATTGCTTCACCGGTCGAGCGCATTTCAGGACCAAGATAGACACCCGATTTGACAAATTTGGAGAAAGGGAAGACCGGTTCCTTAATGGCCAGATGCTTCATTCCGAGCTCATCACAATCTTTCAGGTCATACTCTTTGCGCAGATCGCTGAGCTTTTCGCCAAGCATGACGCGTGTGGCTATTTTGACGACAGGGATGGCGGTTGCCTTGCCGACAAAAGGAACCGTCCGGCTCGCTCTTGGATTGACCTCAATCACATAAACACTTTCGTTCTGGACGGCATACTGAACATTCATCAGCCCTACAACCTTAAGATTTTCTGCAAGGGTTTTGGTATATGCCTTCATTGTGGCAATAACGTTCTGGCTGATGTTGTGATAGGGCAGAATGGAGGTTGAGTCACCGCTGTGTATGCCTGCTGCCTCAACATGCTGCATGATACCGCTGATGACGCAGTCCGTGGTATCGGCAATGGCATCAATATCAAATTCAACAGCGGTTTCAAGAAAACGGTCGACCAGCAGAGGATATTTTTCGGTAATGAAAAGCGCCTGATCGACATACTCTTTGAGTGAGTCATCATTGTAGACAATTTTCATGGCTCGTCCACCCAAAACGTAACTTGGCCTGACTAGTGCAGGGTAGCCGATTCGCCGGGTGATCTCCTTGGCCTCTTCAAAGCTGACGGCGGTTCCGTATTCGGGGTGGGGAATAGCAAGCTGCTCAAGAAGCGCGCCAAATTTTTTACGGTCTTCGGCAAGGTCAATGCCTTTTGACGAAGTGCCGAGAATAGTGACACCTGCCTCATGAAGTTTGGTCGAGAGCTTCAGAGGCGTCTGACCTCCAAAGCTGACGATAACACCGAGAGGCTTTTCGTGTTCAATGATACGGATGGTGTCTTCAAAAGTAAGAGGCTCGAAGTAGAGCTTGTCTGCAATATCGTAGTCTGTAGAGACGGTTTCAGGATTACAGTTGACCATAATGGTCTCATAACCAGCCTCTCTAAGAGCAAAAACCGCTTGGACACAACAGTAATCAAACTCAATACCCTGACCGATGCGGTTAGGGCCACCGCCAAGAATTATCACTTTTTTTCGATCAGATGAAAATGATTCGTTTTCTTCTTCGTAGGAAGAGTAGTGGTATGGCGTTGTGGCTTCAAATTCCGCTGCACAGGTGTCGACTGTCTTGAAGACGGATTCAACTCCATAATGCTTTCTGAGCGCCCGTATGGAGGGTTCAGTCGTATTGAAAATATTGGCAAGCTGAAAATCAGAAAATCCGTTTTGTTTGGCTTTCAGAAGCCACTCTTCAGGAAATTTCCGGCAAAGGTCAATAACATCCTGTGTCAGGTCGGAAGCTTGAATGGTCATGCAATCTCGATAGTTTTAAGATGCTTCGGGAAAGAGCTGTGTTAAAGTAATAATTCACCTCTTGATATAAAAGCCGGTGCATTATACAAAAATGCATATCCTTCTCAAAGTTGCCGGTTCGCCGTTCCCGATCTTCTTTTTTCACTCTCTGAAAATGGTGCAGGATTTTTTTACATTATGATTCAATCGAGTGCGGTCAAGTATGAAAAAAAGTCTAATAACGTGTATGTATAAAAATATTTTTGACTCAATAGATGCTGCTCTCGAAGATATTCGGCAGGGGAAGCTTGTCATTGTCATCGATGATGAGGACCGTGAGGATGAGGGTGATTTTATTGGTGCTGCAGAACTGGTGACCAATGAAATGATCAATTTTATTACCAGGGAGGCTCGAGGGCTTCTTTGTGTGGCTGTTACCATGGAAAGAGCAAAAGAGTTGCAGCTCGATCCGATGGTGCAGAGGAATACATCCCAGCATGAAACGAACTTTACGGTTTCTGTGGACGCGATTGCTGAAGGTATCACCACAGGAATTTCAGTCTATGACCGCACCATGACGATCAAAATGCTTGGAGATCCGTTGTCGAAAGCTGACGATTTTTCCCGTCCGGGTCATATTTTTCCTCTCCGTGCTATGGATGGCGGTGTGCTCAGGCGTGTGGGGCATACGGAAGCAGCGGTTGATCTTGCCCGTCTTGCCGGTTGCAGTCCGGTCGGACTGCTCTGCGAAATCCTGAATGACGATGGCAGTATGGCCAGACTTCCCGAACTGATCAAGCTTAAGGCGAAATTCGGACTGAAGCTTGTCACGATCAAGGAACTTGTTGCCTACCAGATGAAGCGCAACAAACTCGTGAATCGGGCAGTTGAATCGAGATTACCGACTGCTTATGGAGAGTTCAGGCTTATTGCTTATGAATCTTTTACCGACCAGCAGAACCATATTGCGTTTGTCAAGGGTGATGTTACAACTGATGAGCCGGTTCTTGTCAGGGTTCACTCGCAATGTGCCACTGGCGATACCTTCGCATCTCTGCGTTGCGATTGTGGCAACCAGCTTGCGTCAGCGCTCAGCATGATAGAAAAGGAGTGTCGTGGTGTGTTGATCTACCTCATGCAGGAGGGTCGTGGCATTGGACTGATCAATAAACTCAAAGCTTATAACCTTCAGGATGAGGGTTTCGATACTGTTGAGGCCAATGAAAAGCTCGGCTTCAAGGCTGATCTTCGCGACTACGGTATCGGCGCCCAGATTCTCAAGGATCTCGGAGTCAGAAAAATGAAGCTCATGACCAATAATCCGAAAAAAGTGGTCGGTCTTGAGGGCTATGGTCTTGAGATTGTTGAACGGATTTCGCTTGAAATTGCTCCAAATCCCATGAATCAAAGCTATCTGGACACAAAACGTGATAAACTTGGCCATATGATTGGTTGTGCATGTGGAACAGAAAGTCGTTAGTTTGAAAAAATAAATCCCAACACGTAAACTTCCGTCAGGAAAAGGACTGAGAAACGATGGATACCGATATCCTTCAAAAGCAGGATAAAGAGCTCTTTGACGCGATTGCCAGTGAGATGACGCGGCAGACTGAGACGCTTGAGCTTATAGCTTCGGAAAACTTCACAAGCCGTGCTGTGATGCAGGCCTGTGGGTCAGTGATGACCAATAAATATGCCGAGGGCTATCCCGGCAAGCGCTATTACGGTGGCTGTGAATATGTCGATATAGCAGAAAATCTTGCTCGTGATCGTGCTAAAAAGCTTTTTGGCTGTTCCTATGTCAATGTGCAGCCTCACTCTGGTTCGAGCGCCAACATGGCTGTTCTGTTTTCGGTTTTAAAACCCGGTGACCGGATCATGGGGCTTGATCTCTCCCATGGCGGGCATTTGACCCACGGCAGTTCAGTTAATTTCTCTGGCCAGATGTTTGACGCGCACTCTTACGGTGTTGATCCCGAGACTGGCGTCATTGACATGAATAAAGTTGAGGAGCTTGCCTTGCAGGTTCGTCCGAAACTGATTATCTGTGGCGCAAGCGCCTATTCTCAGGGTTTTGATGTGAAGGCGTTCAGAGCTATTGCAGACAAGATAGGTGCTTTTTTGATGGCCGATATCGCTCATCCTGCTGGCCTTATTGCGGCCGGTCTTCTGGGCGACCCAATGCCGCATTGTCATTTTGTGACCACCACCACGCACAAGACTCTTCGCGGTCCGAGGGGTGGCATGATCATGATGGGCAGCGATTTCGAGAACCCTATGGGCATAACCATAAAGACCAAGAGCGGCTCACGCCTGAAAATGATGTCCGAGGTTATGGATGCTGAGGTGATGCCGGGTATTCAGGGCGGGCCACTGATGCATATTATAGCAGGCAAGGCCGTTGCTTTTGGTGAGGCATTGCAGCCAGCCTTCAGGGAATATGCCGCACAGGTCATCAAAAACGCCTCAGTGATGGCTGACAAGTTTCTCGATCTCGGTTACAACATCGTCAGCGGTGGAACCAAAAACCATCTTATGCTGCTTGACCTGCGCAACAAGAATGTTACAGGCAAGGTTGCCGAACACCTTCTGCATGAAGCAGGTATTACTGTTAACAAGAACATGGTTCCTTTTGACGACAAGTCACCCTTTGTCACCAGCGGCATCCGCATCGGCACTCCAGCCATGACTACAAGGGGAATGAAGGAGGAGGAGTGCAAGTCGATTGCCAGCCTGATCGACAGAGTGATCTCTTCTGCTGAAAAGCTGGATATCGCTGATATCTGTCGCACAGTCAGACAGGAAATCAGGGTACTTTGCCTGAGTCATCCTATTGAGGGATACAGCGTGTAAGAGACTCACAGGGTTTAAAATCCTCCCCTGTCCGGGGAGGGGAGGTTAACCGTTTTCGAGAATGCTGGTGATCATGCTTTTGAGCTCATGAGAGGTTTTCCTGATTTTTTTATCAAGGCTGATCTTTTCCCTTGACAGCTCAATCTCACGATCAGTATTGTTTTCAAGACGTATCTTTTCGGTGAGTGCGTTTTTCTGATGGACAAGGGGTTCAAGAATAAGATTTTTGAATGCGTCAAGGAACATCGAAAGGCACCGTTTTGCGTTATCGGCGTGGACGTCGGATTGCTCGTGCCATTTATTGCTGACCGGTGGGTCAATAAGCAGGCCGGATGCAAGATCCCGCGATTCAGGATTGTAGAATGAGCTTATTTCAGAGGTAATGTCAATCCGTTCTTCTGGATGATCAGCAATCTCGTGGTAGCGGCGGATCAGATGGGTAAATATTTCTTGAGCCTCTTTGTGCGGCAACTCCAGCATCTCTTCATGTGATGCGGCAAATTCCAGCACAGCATTGCCGTAGCTGGTGCTTTCCAGCAGGGCCTTTAAAAAAGTTTTTTCCAGCACTGAAATCTTCGTCGCAGCCTTGCGAGGCGGCTGAACCTCCTGACGTTTTTCAAACGACACTCTTTTTTTATCGGTCGCACTCTCTTCTCTGTCGAGCTGTTCCTGGAGAGCTTGCAGGCTGAGCGCAAGTTTTTTTGAGAGATCCTGAAGATACAGTTCCCGCCGGATACGGTCAGGGATCAGAGAAATGGTGTGCGCCATTGCCCGTATCGCTCTCGATTTCAAATCAGGCTGTGCGAAATTACCCGATTCCATGAAAAATCGGATTTGAAAATCCTGAAACGAAAGCATGTTTTTTTCGGCAAACTGCACAAAATTGTCTCTCCCTTCACGACGAACAAAACTGTCAGGGTCGTCACCTTCAGGAAGAATCAGCACAGAGGGGCTGATGTTTTCGGAAAGCAATGTGTCAATACCGCTCATCATTGATTTTTGACCGGCCCTGTCGGCATCGTACATGAATAAGACCCGTTTTGTGTAATGATGAAGCACCTTGGCCTGATAGCGAGTCAGCGATGTGCCGCATGAGGCTACCGCGTTGGTCATACCTGCCTGGTGCAGCGCAAGAACGTCCATGTACCCTTCAACGAGTATTGCGGTTTCCGACCGCCGGATTTCATTTTTGGCGGCATGAAGTCCGTAAAGAAGTTTTGATTTTTCAAACAGCTTGCTCTCTGAGGAATTCAGGTATTTCGGCGTTTGCGGGTCACTCAGCAGGGTGCGTCCTCCAAAACCGACTACCTGTCCTCCGACGGAAAAAATTGGAAAGATCACCCTGTTGCGAAAAGTGTCATAGCAAGAGTTTTTCTGCTTATTGGCAGTTATTAGGCCTAGATCAAGCAGGTGCTCCTGTGCAATTCCTGCCCGTTTTGCTGCACTGAAGAGATCGTCCCATGCATCGGGAGCATAGCCGAGACCAAAAGTCTGGATGGTTTTTTCTGAAAGAGCCCGTTCAGTGGCAAGATAGGTGTGCCCTGAATTTCCCGCTTTGCGCTGCAGCGTTTCATGATAAAATCTGGCAGCCCAGCGGAGGATTTCGGTCAGGCTCTCTTCATGAGGTGATTGTGGCTCCTTTTTTTTAGTGAATTGGCTGATATCGATACCCGTTCGCTTTGCCACCAGTTCGAGTGCTTCAAGAAAAGGTACCTTTTCCATCTCCATGACAAAGGAAAAAACATTGCCACCCTTGCCCGTTGAAAAACATTTGTAGAGCTGCTTGTCAGGCGAAACAATAAAAGAAGGGGTTTTCTCTACCGTAAAAGGAGAAAGCGCTTTATAGTTGCGTCCTGCAGGCTGAAGCGTCACATAATCAGAGATAATATCAACAATATCTGCCGCTTGCCGGACTTCATCGATGGTTGCAGGAGGGATCATGCGCATCTTCTGTGTCTCTGAAGTTGTTGCCTGAACACGTGTTTTTTTCTTTTGATCAATGAATACGGTTAAAAAATAACAAGCATATTTACTAAATTAGCAACCAGATAGTATCGTTGTTGTTGCCACAGTTGGCGATCAGCTCTTTTTTACGACTCTGCCGGGTTAAGGCAGAGTGGTTCGGGGTGACTTTCAACGATGTGCTATAGTATAGCAAATTACATCGTGGTTCATAATCCTTCGTTTACCTTCAGGATAGTCAAAACAATCAAGAGTCTATGAAACAGGGTTTTTTTACCGGTATGCTCATTGTTGTAACCTATGCGGTTTCTTTGGGTTTTTATGTATGGATGGGTAGTACTCCTCCGGAGTCAATCTTTCATGCCATCTGGAAGGGAGGGCCGGTTGTCTCCGTCCTCATGTCGCTGATCCTGATGGTGATTGCATACACCGTCGAACGTATCATTGCCCTGAACAAAGCTTCGGGAAAGGGCAATATTCCCGAATTCGTTCATAGCCTCAAGCAGGATATCGATAATGGATCAATCGATCAGGCTATTGCTAAATGTGATGACCATCAAAGCTCCCTTGCCGCAGTGCTTCGTGCGGTTCTTGACCGGTATAAAAAACTCTCTGATTATAATGTCACCGATCGGGAGAAAAAGGTCAGCGAGATGGAAAAGGCAGTTGAGGAGGCCACAGTCATGGAAATGCCACTGCTGGAAAATAATCTGGTGGCAATTTCTACCATTGCATCAATTTCAACGATGGTTGGACTTCTTGGAACAACACTCGGCATGATTCGTGCCTTTGCCGCAATGGCGACAAGCGGCGCGCCAGATGCAGTTCAGCTTTCACTTGGTATCTCTGAAGCACTGTTTAACACAGCTCTTGGTATTTTTGGTGGTATTACGGGTATCATTGCCTATAACGTATTTACCAGCAGGGTCGACCGCTTCAGCTATATGATTGATGAGGCTGCGTTCTACATCATACAGACACTTGGAACCGGTAAATCGGATCGCTGATGTCGAGAATCAAGGCTAAACGGGTAGGCGTCCGGCTTGATATGACGCCGATGGTGGATGTGGCATTTCTTCTTTTGACCTTTTTCATGCTGACCACCAAGTTTCGTCCGCCTGAAGTTGTGAAGATTGATCTTCCTTCATCTCATTCGCTGCTCAAGCTTCCTGAGTCGGATGTTCTGACCGTGACGGTGAGTCGCGACAATACTTTTTTTATGGGTGTGTCCTCGCAGCAATCACGAGAGAAAATATTCAACGCCGTTGTAAAGTCGAAACTTCAGACAGCAGGGTTTTCTGCAGTTGCGATCGCTGATTCCCTGAAGAACTTTAAACTGGCAGAAAATTTTCGGGTTGAGCTAGGTGAACTCGACAAATTTGTCGTTATGGCACGCTTTGCCAATCAGAAGCTCCGGCCAGTTATCAGGGCTGATGCTGATGCCGGTTTTGACGCAGTGAACCAGGTCATCAAGATCTATAAAAAGGCAAACCTGCTCACCTTCAACCTGATTACCGTTCTTGAAAAGGAGGTTCGCTGATTATGGGTATTGTTGATTCTCCCAACGGCCGAGGCCATAAAAAAAAAGGAAGACGGCAGTCAAAAAGGATCGGGTTTCATCTTGACATGACCCCCATGGTTGATGTGGCATTTCTCCTCCTGACCTTTTTTATGCTCACGACGACCTTTTCAAAATCCAACACCATGGAGATTAATATTCCGCCCGAAAAAACCGAAGTGAGGGTTGCGGAAAACAATGTTATGACCCTGAGGATTGCCGATGATGCTATGGCCTATTACTCTATAGGAGAGAATGCTCCAAGAAGAATTCCCCTCTACGATACCCGCGATACCCGCAGGTTGGCCTTGAGTGGTGAGCTGCGCCAGCTTTTGAGGCAGCAGACAAAGTCCAACGAAAAATTGGTGATTGTTGTTAAAATAAGTGAAAAAGCAAAGTACCGTCATCTTGTCGATATTATTGATGAGTTGAACCTCATGAAAATAGACCGATTCAGCCTTGACGATTATACTGAGCAGGATGCACTCGAAATCAAAAGAGCTATTTAAGGCTGCAATCAGCAAAGGAGTTCCATAAGGTGTCTTCCACATTAAAAAAAATACATCAGGATACATTTCGCAAAAAAGCCCTGTCGTCATGGTCATTCGGTGAGCAGTTTCTTGATACCGACCGTTTGCGAAAGTTGGCTTATGGCAACCTTGTGTTGAGGCGTCAGGCCCATCTTTTTCTCACTCACGGAGTTCTTGTCGCCATCGCCATTCTTGGAGTTTTCTGGCTGATTACCGCCAATTGGCAGAGCCTTGTCTCATTGACCGGACTGTTTGGCAAGGCTGATAAACCCATGGTTGAGTGTTATGAAGTGGTTACCAGTGTGACGCAGCTTCCCCCCCCACCGCCGATCAATGCACCTGATCCCGTTCCTGTGACTCCTTCATCTCCGGCAGTTCCGGTACCGCCAAGTGTTGGCAAAATTAAAAAGGTCAGTCAGGATGAGGTGCCTCCTGAACAGACCATTGCGACGCAGAAAGAGCTGAAACAGGCTATCCAGACCCAGGGAGCTGGATCTGGTAGCGCGGCTTCAGGCGATGAAGTGCCGATGTTTGTTCCCTGCGAAAAAATGCCGGGCTTTCTGGAGCAGAAAAAACCGGTTTACCCCGAGATGGCAAGAATTGCTGGCATTACAGGAAAGGTTTTTGTGAGCGTTCTCATAGCTGAAGATGGTCGTCCACTCAAGGCAAAGGTCATGAAACGCATCCCGGCAGATTGTGAAGTGTTTGATGCCGTTGCCATCAAGTCTGTGATGGAATCGAAATACTATCCAGGGATACAGAACGGCAGCCCCATAAAAGTTTGGTTCACCGTTCCGATCCGGTTCCAGCTCGATTAATCTGTCTGCGTTTTTTTGGTCTTTGGCCGATAGAGCACTGCAAAGATAATCCAGACATAAGCCCCGATAAGGGTGACTGGGCTGATAAAAAGGGCGAACACGCCGTCAACTGATTTTTCCAGGTACATTCCCAGGTAGCTTCCGGCTATGACCAGTACCCCAAGAGCAATCATGAGATAGTTGATGGCTTCAAGGGGCATAGCGGTTGCTTGTTTTTCAGCAGGCGCCTTCTGCTTCTTCTTCGGTAAAGATTTCATCGAGTATTGTGATACAGTGTTGCGCCTCTTCCCGGCTGATGGTCAGGGGAGGAAGAAGTCTGATAATGTTAACGCTGGTGGCGTTGATAAGCACCTGTTTTTCAAGTGCTTTGCCGACATAATATTTTGCCTCTTTGTTGACCGCGATACCGATCATCAGGCCATACTGACGGATTTCAAGAATGCAGGAGTGCTTCGCTGCCAGTTTCTGCAGCTCATCATAAATGTATTTGCCAATGGCTTCAGCATTTTCCATCAGGTTGTCTTCGTCGATGGCGTTGATCATGGCAATACCTGCCGCACAGGCAACAGGGTTGCCGCCGAACGTGGTGCCATGGTTGCCATAGCTCAGCACATCCGCCACTTTCTCACTGCCGATAACGGCTGACAAGGGCAGGCCGCCGCCAAGCGGTTTTGCAAGGCAAACCAGATCAGGTTCGGCTTTGAGCGGCGTATAGCTGAAAAACGTCCCGGTTCGTCCGCAGCCAGCCTGGATGTCGTCGGCAACAATCAGAAAATTGTATTGTTGCCGCAGCTCCTTCAATCGATCGATAAATTGCTGTGATATCCGGTGAATGCCCCCTTCGCCCTGCACCACTTCAACAAAAACAGCAGCAGTTTTGTTGGACACCTTTGCTTCAAGGTCACCAATATCATTAAAGGCAACCATGCCTGTTTCCGGCAGCAACGGCTCAAATCCGTCGACATATTTCGCTTTTGCGGTCAGCGACATGGCGCCATACGTTCTGCCATGGAAGCAGTTACTCAGTGACAGCACCTCTTTTTTATCTGGTACGCCGAATTGACCCGCCCATTTTCTTGCGATTTTGATGGCAGCTTCAATCGCCTCCGTGCCGCTGTTGGCGAAAAATACCTTTGACAAGCCGGAGAGAGCGAGCAGTTTTTCCGCCAGTTCAAACTGGGGCTGCATCATGAAGAGGTTTGATGCGTGAATGAGCTTTGTCGCCTGATCGCTTATTGCCTGTATAAGGCGCTGGTCGCCATAACCGAGGGCATTGACACCAATGCCAGCAATCATGTCGAGATAGCGGGTGCCATTATCGCTGATGAGCCAGATTCCTTCGCCATGCGTCAAGGCAATGGGGAGACGCGCATAATTATGAAAAAAAAGCCTCTGTTCGGTTTCCTGTGTTACGGGTAGTGGTTTCATGCTGTGTTCTAACCGTTAGTAACATGATTGATTATAATGATTGTGCATTTTTCCAGGTCATGGAGACGCGAATGATTCTCCATATCCCATAAGAACCTGTCAGGAGTACATAATGGTTAAGATCTTTTCTGGCTACAGCAGGTGCGGCATCAGGGAACAAAAGCAGATAAAGAGCTATACCGATAAACGTTATTCCAAGTAACAGACCAGTGATCTTTGCTGCAGAAAATTTTTTCAGCACCTCTTCTCCTTTTTTTCAGTTCGATGTGCAAAACGTTCAGCATCAGGATAGAATCTCCATTCCCGGTTGACAATCAGGCGAGCGCCATAACTGAAAGTGAAATATGACCATCCCCACTGCAACAGCACAAAAACCTTGTGGCGGAAGCTGGTGAGAAAATAAATATGCACCAGCAGCCAGGTAAACCATGCGAATATACCATCAAATTTCAGACTGC
>CAIYWF010000212.1 GCA_903929845.1 uncultured Chlorobiaceae bacterium
CCCTATGTGTTAATATAGATGTCGCCTCAACCAAGGAGGCGAATTATGAGATATTCCCGAGCAGTGAGGTCAAGTATTCTGAAAAAAGTCTTGCCGCCTGATGCGCGAAGTATCGTGGAGGTAAGCAGAGAAACTGGTATTAACGATCAGACAATTCGGAATTGGATCAAGAAGAGTGAATCTGGTATCTTGCCAGACGGCAGCTAGGAGAGCAGTCCGCAATTCATGACACCGAAAGAGAAATACCAGTTGGTGCTTGAGGCTGCTGGCATTGATAACGAACAACTGGGCATATTTCTCAGGGAGCGCGGCCTGCACTCAGAACACTTAACAATCTGGGATCAGGAACTCCGGGAGATGATTGAGAAGAAGCATGATAAAAAGGATCAAGAGCTTAAAGCCTTAAAGAAGAAAAACCAAGAGCTTGAAAAGAAGCTTCAGCGTAAGGAGAAGGCTTTGGCTGAGGCAGCAGCACTGCTACTTTTAAAAAAAAAGCTGGATGCTCTTATGGAGGATCAAAAGGGCGGCTGATCCTTGAAGCTCAAAGGCTGGAGATTATTCCGTTGATAGAGGAAGCGCATCGTAATGGGGCCCGGTATCATAAGGCTTGCGAGGTTGTTAGTATATCTCTGCGTACCCTGCAACGGTGGAAACATGGAGCGTGGCAGGATCAACGCAAAGGTTCAAAAAAGCGAGTTATAAGAAAGTTGTCGCCTGAGATGAAAGAGGAAATTATTGAACAATGTAACGCACCGCGATTTCGGGATCTGAACCCCTATGAGATTGTCGCGCTGTTGCTCAATGAGGGTCAGTATTTTGCATCGGTACGGACGTTCTATCGGGTACTGAAAGAACGAGACCTGCTGCATCACCGAAGCAACTCGAGGGCTCGGAGCAGGCATGCTAAACCGCCCGAAAGAATAGCGACAGCATCGAATCAAGTCTATACGTGGGACATCACCTATATGGCGCGAACGGTAAAAGGTCTTTTTTTCTATGCGTATGTGATTTCGGATATCTTTGACAAAAGTATTGTAGGGTGGGCCGTTCATGAAGAAGAGAGCGGCAGTCATAGCAGGGATCTGTTTGACCGCACCCTGCAAGGCAAAAAGGTAAAGCTCAAGGCACTGCATGCCGATAATGGAGGTCCCATGAAAGGCATTACCCTGATGGCATTACTCAGAGAACTCAAGGTTGATGTATCACATAGTCGACCGAGAACAAGCAATGACAACCCGTTTATTGAGTCACTCTTTAAAACGATGAAGTACCGAGTCAATTATCCAGGACGATTCGAAGGACTGAGTGAGGCAAGATTATGGATGGCAGAATTTGTGCACTGGTACAACACGGAGCATTTGCATTCAACGATCGGGTATGTAACACCGGAACAGATGCGTACCGGTCAGGCTGAAGAGATTTTTGAACAGAGAAACAGAACAATGAGACATGCTCAGGCTACAAATCCTGAACGGTGGGGTTCTCGATCAGTCAAACATTGGAATGTTGTCAGGGAAGTAGTTCTCAACCCGGATAAAAAAGAATAATTTTTACAAAAAACGCGACATCTTTGTTGACATATTCCGTCAGCATCATAGCTCACCCTCTATCGACCGATAAAATCCCATATATCTGCAGGTTGTTTGATGCGTTCGGAAACATAAGCTTACGTCAGTCATTGGCAATCAACCTATCGTCATTGCCATCTTTTTGATACACCACAACGCCTACGCGTCGGATATGATCAAGCACGGCAGCATCACTGATGTTTCGCAAAAGTGAGAGGTCTATCGCATAAGGCAGCAGCAAATCATCAAGATCATCTATAACCTTGGTCAGCAATGTTGGGGTCAAATCCTCTCCGCCAACAAGCGTTAAGTCAATATCCGATCCTTGCCGGTAGCTGCCTTTTGCCCGCGAACCGTAGAGAACTGCTTGTTCAATCTGCGGATAATGGGAAAAAACGCCGAGAATACCTTCAATCACCGATTCGGCAAGTCC
>CAIYWF010000213.1 GCA_903929845.1 uncultured Chlorobiaceae bacterium
CCTTCATCAGGATCAAGCATTGATAACCTGACATCGTTGTCGGTATCAATATCGTATCGAATCGTTATATATTCTGCCGTCAGATCTTCAAGCACTCCGGATGCTTCTGCTAAAATAACTGAACGTGAGTCCCTCGCAACCTTTGCCTCCATGCCAGTACCAACAACAGGAGCTTCTGATGTCAGAAGCGGAACTGCCTGGCGTTGCATGTTGGCTCCCATAAGTGCACGGTTTCCATCATCGTGTTCAAGAAAGGGAATCAGTGCTGCGGCAGCGCTGACAATTTGTACCGGAGAGACATCCATAAAGTTAACATCTTCTGCCGCTACTACCGGATAATCACCCTTTGTTCTTGCCTGAACTGTCTCAAGTGCTATGTTGTTGTTCTCATCAAGAGGAACACTGACTGGCACAGTAATCTTGTTCTCCTCATCTTCAGCCGAGAGCATCAGAACAGTGTCAGTCACCTGACCCTTCTCTACAACTCTGTAAGGTGTTTGTATAAAACCTTTATCATTGATCTCAGCGTAGACCGACAAAGAGGAAATAAGACCAATATTCGGACCTTCCGGTGTCTCGATCGGGCATAGCCGGCCATAGTGAGTATAATGAACATCTCGAACCTCAAAACCCGCACGCTCCCTGGTAAGACCACCTGGTCCAAGAGCAGAAACCCTTCTCTTGTTGGTCATTTCAGCCAAGGGATTGGTCTGGTCCATAAACTGAGAGAGCTGGCTGGTCGCAAAGAAACTTGATACAACACTTGATACCGTGCGCGCATTTATCAGATCCGCAGGAGCGATTTTATCAGAGTCTCTGGAGTTGAGTTTTTCACGAACATTTTTGCCCATCCTGGCCAGCCCGATAACAAACTGTGCAGCAAGCTGTTCCCCAACTGAACGCACACGACGATTGGCCAGATGATCAACATCGTCAACATCAGCAAGCCCATTCACCAGCTTGATGAGATAATAGATGACAGAAATAATATCATAATGCGTCAGCACCAAAATATCCTCACCCGTCGGCTCATCAGAAAAAGACTGTATCGTCTGAAGAATTTTCTCGTAAATGGAATCTGAAAGCTGTTTCAGCTCGGGTTTACCTGAAAGATATTCATTCAGATCATCAAACTCTTTACTGAGCTTTTTCTTGATCCTGTAGCGACCAACCTCGCCAAGATCATATTTTTTCTGATTGAAAAAGGTTCTCTCAAGAAAACTTCTTGCCGCATCTATATCGGGCGCCTCGTTGGCTCTCAGCTCTTCATAGACAATCTCAAGTGCCTCTTCCTCCGTCGCTGAGCTGTCATTGAGAATGGTATTGATAATGATTGATTTATCAGCACCTTTATCCCCACCGACAAAGGTCTTCATTACCTTGACGCTTTTGTAGCCTGCGGCCAGAATCTGCTCGAAAATATCTTCGGTTATCGCGGTCCTGGCACTGACCACCTCACCGGTCTGCATGTCAACAATATCGGAAGCAAGGTATTGCCCGACAAGCTGCTCTTTTTTACTGGATTTAAGAGGAATCTCCTCGACAAGATCAAAAAGAGCGAGAATATCCTCATCTCTTGCAAATCCAATGGCGCGCAGAAGCGCACTGACCAGAAAATTCTTTTTCTGATCGATGTAAACAAATATCTGGTTATTGATATCGGTCTGAAACTCGATCCATGAGCCTCTGGTCGGCACGATTTTAGCAGAATACATTTTCTTGCCATTCGGATGGACCGCTTCACTGAAAACCACGCCTGGTGAGCGGTGAAGCTGAGCTACCACAACCCTTTCAGCTCCATTGACAATAAATGTACCCCGATCCGTCATATAAGGAATCCTGCCAAGATATACCTCCTGCTGAATGGTCTCCTTCCAGTCTGTCTCATCAGCCTCATCCTTATAGGAAAGCTTAAGCTTGACTTTCAGGGAAACATCATAAGTCAGGCCCCTTTCAATACAATCCTCAACGGTGTACTTTGGTTTATCAAAACCATAAGAAATATACTCAAGCAGATAGAGTCCTCTGGTATC
>CAIYWF010000214.1 GCA_903929845.1 uncultured Chlorobiaceae bacterium
CCAGGGAGAATTCTGATATAGTGCATTCTGATTTTACCCGAAACATGCGCAAGTACCTCAAGACTGTTTTCAAGTTTTACCTTGAACAGCGCATTCGGAAGTGCATCCAGAATCACTCCCTCAATCTCAATTGATTCTTCTTTAGCCAAATTGTTTGCTCCTTTGTTCGATAAAGTGTTGTGCGCGGTCAAGCAATCTGTTTCCCCTCAAGAAAGGTACGAGTCAGGATCTCAGCTTTCCCGGGCCTTACAACTATTGTATGCTCAAAGTGAGCTGATGGCTTTCCGTCCTCTGTTACTGCAACCCAAGCACCGCGCTTACTAATTGCCCGGCGTGATCGTCCAAGAGCAATCATAGGCTCAATAGCGAGTGTCATGCCCTCACGCAGCTTCACCCCTGTATTTTTTCTTCCATAATTTGGTACAGCAGGGTCTTCATGTAATTCGCTGCCGATACCGTGGCCAACCATATTTTCAATGACACTGAAACCAAACGAACGGGCATAATCTTCTATCGCCGCTGAAATATCATGAAGGCGGTTTCCTGCTACAGCCATTGCAATTCCTCGAACAAGGCACTCTCGGGTTGCATCAACAAGCTCCTGTACCTTATCATCAATAATGCCAAGTACAAAAGTCCTTGCCGCATCCCCGTGATAACCTCCTTTATAAACGCCACAATCGACAGAAACGATATCTCCCTCCTTTACAACTCTTTTGCTATTAGGAACCCCATGAACAACCTCTTCATTAAGGGAAACACAAAGTGTTGCTGGATATGGAGTTACTCCAGGATCGCCTTTCGGCGCATAATTCAAAAAACTTGGTTCTGCCTGATGATCTCTGATAAACTCCTCAGCCATCGTATCGAGCTGCTTCGTCGTCATTCCCGGTCGTATTTCCGTTTCAATAAGATCAAGTACCCTTGCAACCAAAGCACCAGACTCTCTCATCAGATCAATTTCCCGCTCGCTTTTTATCGTAATCATAGGTGATGTGTTACCTGCTCTGCCGTCCGCGCGTTTTGCCTGACTTCATGAAGCCATCATAATGACGCATGAGCAAATGACTCTCAACCTGCTGCAATGTATCGAGGCCGACACCAACAATAATCAGAAGACTGGTTCCTCCAAAAAACTGTGCGAATCCCTGCGTAACATTACCAAACTTAGTCAAAAAAGTAGGAAGAATCGCAATAATCGCCAGTGATATGGCCCCTGGCAGCGTAATGCGCGTCAAAATATTGTCAATAAAGTCTGCCGTACTTTTTCCAGGCCGGACACCAGGGATAAAACCACCCTGTCGGCGCATGGTATCAGCAACTTCCTTTGGATTAAACGCGATCGCTGTATAAAAATAGGTAAAGAAGACAATCATGGTGCCAAACATGAGTGCATACCACCATGAATCATAAGCCAAGAGACCGGCGATTCTTTGCATCACCTCATTTTCCGGAAAAAAGGAGAGAAAAGTACCCGGAAGAAACATGATAGACTGCGCAAAAATAATTGGCATAACACCAGCAGTATTAATCCTCATCGGAATGTACTGAGTGCTGCCACCGTATACCTTTCGCCCTACAACCCTTTTAGCATACTGTACTGGTATACGGCGGGTGCCGACAGTCAGCACAACAACAAATGCAACAATAGCGGCCATCATCGCAAGAATAATAATCTCTATAATCCAATTCTTGCTTCCCAAAGAGACAGAGCGGAATTCTGCGACAAGAGCCTGAGGAAACCTAGCCAGAATACCAATCATAATTATGAGTGATATGCCGTTTCCGATCCCCCGTTCTGTAATCTTTTCACCAAGCCACATAACGAATACCGTGGCTGAGGTTAAAAGAATTACAACCGTTATTGTAAAAAATATACCGGGATCAGGTACAATAACCTTGCCAAAAGATGCTGGGCTGGAAAGACTGACACTCACACCCCATGACTGAAGAATCGCTATCAATACCGTTCCGTACCGAGTCATCTGGCTGATTTTCTGGCGACCATCCTCTCCCTCTTTCTGTAATTTCTGGAAATAGGGGGTAACTGCGCCAAGAAGTTGAACAATAATCGAGGCGGAAATGTAAGGCATGATACCAAGCGAAAAAATAGAAGCTCTCGCAAAAGCACCACCCACAAAAAGATCGAACAATCCAAAAAGATCGTTAGAATGGGTCTGCGATGCGCCTGACACCGCAGCCGCATCAACACCTGGAATGGTAATGTGTGAACCGAGCCTGTAGACAAATAACAGCAGAAGCGTATAAAGAATCCTCTGACGTAGTTCAGGGATTTTATTAATGTTCCTTATACTTTCAGTAAGCTTCATAGCATCCTTTTAACAAATTCAGGGCCTGGTTGATTTTTTGGATCTCTTTACCAATTTATCTTTTGGTTTCAAGAGTGCCTCTTCAAACGGCAGATCCCTGACCTTTGATGCTTCTTCAAGCGTACGGAATGCCTTCACAGCTTCCCCACCTGCTGCGACAATCTTTTCCTCCGCACTTTTACTGAATGCATGAGCGTTTATTTTTATCGCGCTCGTTAATTCTCCATTACCGAGAACCTTAAAATAATCAGCATTACTGGCATGAAGGAGAGACTTAAGATCGAGAATCGTAATCTCTTTTGCTATAAGGCCATCCTGTACCCACTTGTCGATCTGGGTAAGATTTACTGTATTGACTGGTTTTTTATCCAGAGGCGTAAACCCGAATTTTGGCAAGCGCCGATACACAGGAACCTGTCCACCCTCAATGATAGGTCTTTTGTAGCCACTTCGTGACTGCTGGCCATTGTTACCTTTGCCGGCAGTCGTTCCGTTACCTGAACCCTGACCGCGGCCAACCCGCTTCTTGTTTTTTACTGCGCCTTTTGCTGGACGAAGTGAACTTAAATCCATGGTTTC
>CAIYWF010000215.1 GCA_903929845.1 uncultured Chlorobiaceae bacterium
ATCAAGCATGGCCCTTTCTTGTTGCAAAAAATTGTTACATTGATTTATTGCAATCAAGTACTATCAGTCCACTTTCAGACGAAACACAGAACCGTTATGGAGCAGCAGAATACAAGTCCAAGAGCTCTTGACTCTATCGAAAGGGCGAAACTGGGAATAAAGGTTTTTAATATGCCTTTTGATCAGGCTGAAGAGGTGATTGATGATTATGTCAGTCAGGGAAATTATGATCCTGCATCCGTGGAGCTTTTCAAGGAACAGCTTGATACCCAGCGTCATATTCAGGAGAAAAGCGTTGAGATTTTATCTACAGGCGCCCAGATTCTTCGGCTTGTGGTCAATGCTGTTGTAAAAAACATGCCATCGTCTACGGGAGATACTTCAAATTCCTGAACCTGAACATTGTATAATAAACACTCTGAATTATGCAATTTGACCCGAACAAATTCACTCTGAAAGCCCAGGAGGCATTACAGACTGCGGCAACGCTTGCTGGCAGTCGTCAGCATCAGCAGGTTGAGCCCGAACATCTTCTTTTTGCTATGTTTGATGATAACAGCAGTATTGCCATGCAGATAGCGCACAAGCTCGAGGCTCCTGCCGAAACGCTGCAAGCGGCGCTTAACCGGGAAATTGAGAGGATTCCGAAGGTAACCGGAGCTTCGGCTACGGGACAGTATCTGTCGCAGAATCTCGCCAGGGTGTTTGATGTGGCCATGAAAGAGGCAGAAAGTCTGAAAGATGACTATATCAGTTCGGAGCACCTCCTGATTGCTTTGTGTGAAGCAGGAGGTACGGTGTCGCGCATGTTGCAGGATGCAGGATTCAATCGGAATGCTATTCTCAAGGTTCTTGCCACCATCAGGGGAACGCAGCGGGTGACCAGTCAGAATGCTGAGGAGAGCTATAATTCGCTGAAAAAATATTCGCGCAACCTGAATGATCAGGCGCGCAAGGGCAAACTTGATCCGGTTATCGGGCGTGACGAGGAGATCCGCAGGGTGTTGCAGATCCTCAGTCGTCGCACCAAGAACAATCCCGTGCTTATCGGTGAGCCGGGGGTCGGAAAGACGGCGCTGGTGGAAGGTATCGCGCAACGCATTGTGGCCGGAGACGTGCCTGAAAACCTCAAGAGCAAACAGATCGCAGCGCTTGATATTGCGCAGCTTGTTGCCGGCGCGAAGTTTCGGGGCGAGTTTGAGGAGCGTCTGAAAGCGGTCGTGCGGGAGGTTCAGTCATCTGATGGCGAAATTATCCTTTTTATTGATGAGCTTCATCTGCTTGTGGGCGCCGGGTCAGCCGAAGGGTCAATGGATGCAGCCAATATTCTTAAGCCTGCGCTTGCCCGTGGTGAACTGCGCTGTATTGGCGCCACGACGCTTGACGAGTATCGCAAACATATTGAAAAAGATGCTGCCCTTGAGCGTCGGTTCCAGACGGTACTGGTCGATCAGCCGAGTGTTGAGGATACGGTTTCCATTTTGCGCGGCCTCAAGGAAAAATATGAGATTCATCATGGAGTGCGTATCAAGGATGCGGCTATTGTTGCTGCGGCAGAGCTTTCAAACCGCTATATTGCGGATCGTTTTCTGCCTGACAAGGCCATCGACCTGATTGACGAAGCCTCTTCGCGCCTAAGGCTTGAAATAGACAGCAGTCCCGAAGAGCTTGACCGGATAAACCGCGAAATCCGCCGTCTTGAAATCGAACGTGAGGCTTTGAAGCGCGAAATTGAAATCGGAGGATAGCAGCTTGCGACCGAGCAAAAATAATTTATCTATGCCGTTATGGGAAAGGGGTAACGCATGAACACACGGTTAGTTAAACATAACCCGGCTTTTCTTGAGGAGGAGCAGCTTATAGAGAATTTTGTGGTGCGTCAGGTTGATTTTGAGCTTATAAAACAAATCATCAGAGACCATGTACCTGGCTCCAGCCAGCATCAGCTTATTACTGGTGCGCGAGGCAGCGGCAAAACACTTTTAGTGCATCGAATTGCAGCAGAGATTGAGCGGCATGATGACTTGCGCAATCGTTTCTATCCTCTGATCTTTTCAGAAGAGAGTTATCAGGTCAGTTCAGCCGCTGAATTCTGGCTTGAATCGCTGTTTTGTCTTGGCAGGAAAACAGGTGATGAGCAATTGAATCAAGCATATCTGGAACTCCGCTCCGAAATTGATGATCAACTGCTTTCCGGGCGGGCATTGCAGCATCTGCTTGATTTCGCCGATAGCCAGGGAAAAGAGATTCTGTTAATTGTCGAGAATCTCAATATGCTTTTTGGTGATCTGGCAAGTGAAGAGGAGGGAGCGACTATTCGTCAAACCCTGATGAATGAGCCGCGGTTACTGCTTCTTGCGACCGCAACAAGCCTGTTCGAAGGGATTGATCATCCCTCCACTGCGATGTTTGAAATGTTCAGGATTCATGAGCTCAAACCTCTCGATGATGAGGAGAGCAATGCTCTGTGGGAGCTCATTGCCGGAGAAAAACTTCCAGGGGAGCAGATCAGGCCGGTAAAGATACTGACTGGAGGCAATCCCCGCATGTTGGCTCTTCTGGCCAGATGCGGAGCAAAACGGCCATTCAGGCAGCTCCTTGATGACCTTGTCGAGGCCGTCGATGAGCATACTGAATATTTTAAAAGTCATCTCGATACCATGGCGCCGATCGAGAGAAAGGTTTATCTGGCGCTTGCTGAACTATGGAGCATTTCATCGGTTCGGGAGATTGCGCTGGTGGCAAGGCTCGATGTCAACAAGACCAGCGCCTATCTGAACAGGCTTCTGAACCGAGGCATTGTCGTTATCGAGAAACAGGCAAAAAGAAATAAGTTATATGGCTTGTCGGAAGGAAGTTACAGTATCTATTACCTTCTGAGAAGGTACGGCAGACTGGCTGATCGGGTCAGGGCTCTTGTGAAATTTATGATCTATCTTTACGATCCGCTTTCTGACAAACAGTTGTCTGGTGAAGAGGGTGAAATACTTTTATCTGAGCACTCTCATGATTTTTTTGCTGCTTTTGAAGAGTCGGTTATGAGTCTTCCTGAGCGGAAACATTTTCAGGAATGTCGTGATCATTTTGCGGCAGCAGTAGTTGTCGCCAGGAGTTGTCCTGCTCGGCCTGAAGCGGTGAAAAATATTCGGGTTGCCGAGAGAATGACTGTTTTCAGGGGCGGAGAGGCTCTTGAAGATGACGTGGAAAACAAAGTTTTGGAAGAGGGTTTTAACCATGCTTTTGGACTGCTTGAAGCCGGAAATTACGCTGAAGCATTTCATGTGTTTGAAGCCATAATCATGGTTCACAAAAGTAGTCCAGAAGATCAGATCGCCGTACAGGTTGCAGGAGCTATGTTTGGCAAGGGGGTGGCGCTTGGCAACTTGAACCGTCCGGAAGAGGCTGTTAAGACTTATGAAGAATTAATTACTACCTACAAGGGTCGTTTTGAAGCGCTTCTTGTTCTGCCTGTTGTTATGGCTATGTTCAGTAAGGGTTGTAAACTTCATGACTTGAATCGCCCTGAAGAGGCTATGCAGGCTTACGAAGAAGTAATAGCTACCTACAAAGATTGTTCTGAAGAGCAGATTGTCAAGTGGGTAGTCATGGCTCTTTTCGGTAAAGCGGTTCTGCTCGGTGAGCTGAATCGCAAGCATGAGGCTCTTCAGCTCTATGAAGAACATCTGGCGCAGTTTAAAGAGCGGGCTGAAGGAGAGGTTGCTGAACAGGTGGCAAAGTGCATGGTCCATAACGGCGTTCTACTTGGCGACCTGCACCGCATGGACGAAGAGATTCAGATCTATGAAGAACTCTTTGCCCGATATAAAGAGCGGCCTGAAATAGGAATTCTGGAACAGGTTGTCAGTGCACAGTTCAACAAGGGGATTGCTCTTGACCGTTTGCACCGCAGCGATGAAGCGATTCAGACGTATGAAGCGCTCATTGCCACTTATAAAGAGCGGCCTGAAGAACAGATTATTGTAAAAGTGTCGAACGCCATGCTCAACAAAGGAGTTGTCTATGGAAAACTTGACCGATATCAGGAGGCTGAAACTGCTTTTATGAAGGCCATGGAATTAAGTGCTCAAGGATTGAGAGCACAATTAGTGTTGCTTAAATTGCTGATGAAGATGCAGGAGCGGCAAAACGAAGCTCTGGAGCTTGCAGGACAGTATGTAGCCAACACTGATCTTGTTGAGAGCACCATCGAAGGTGCCATAGTGCAGTTTGTAAAGCTTGCGGCATTGGGGTATGCGCCTGAAGCGCTTTGCATTCTTGTTGGTTCGCCTGCTGAACGGCATCTTGAACCTCTTGTTGCGGCGTTGCGGTTGTACACTGGTGAAGAGGTAAGGAGTGCTTTGGAGATACTTGAAGTAGCAAAAGATGTGGTGAAAAAAATTGATGAGCAGCAGCGTATTATGAATTGATGTGTCAAATCAAATAACGAAAACAGGTATTGACGATGAAGATGATGAGGATAGTGGCTCTTGCTTTCATGCTTGCAGGGGTGTTTTCCGTTACGGCAAGGGCTGGATGGGATCCGGCAGATGAGGATCATGCGAGGGCGTCGGTTGATTATTTCAGAACACATGGTCCGGCGCTTGACCGCTTTTTTGAACATGCCTATGGCTATGCTGTTTTTCCTGATGTCTTTAAAGGTGGTTTCATGATGTTCGGAGGTGGCCATGGCAAGGGATATGTCTATGAACAGAACAGGATTGTAGGGCGTTCCTCAATTACCCAGCTCAATGTTGGGCCGCAGCTTGGTGGTCAGTCTTTTTCAGAAATTATTTTTTTTAAAGGCCGCGAAGAGCTTGACAATTTCAAAAAAGGTAACTATGAGCTGAATGCTCAAGTCGCTGCAATTATAGTTTCCCAGGGAATGGCAACCACTATCGATTATTCTAATGGGGTCGCTGTTTTTGTTCTTCCGAAGGCAGGGATTATGGCTGAAGCTACCGTTGGTGGGCAAAAGTTCTCTTATAATCCTTACTGACCAGGGTTTGGCTGTTTTTCAATAACGTCAATTTTTGCAATGAAGTATGAATTAGTGGTAGGCCTTGAGGTTCATTGTCAGCTTAATACCGTGACCAAGGCTTTTTGTAGTTGTTCTGCTCAGTTTGGAAAATCGGCCAATACCAATGTCTGTCCGGTTTGTCTTGCTCTTCCTGGAGCGTTGCCGGTTCTCAATCGCCAGGTGGTGGAGGATGCCGTCAAGATTGGTCTGGCAATGGGCTGCACGATAGCCCCTCATTCAGTGCTTGCCCGTAAAAACTATTTTTATCCGGATCTGCCGAAAGGGTATCAGATTTCGCAGTTTGAAGAGCCGATATGCGGGGAAGGAACTCTCACAATTGATGCTGGAGAGGGGCAGAAGGAGATCCGCCTGATCAGGATCCATATTGAGGAAGATGCTGGCAAGTCAATTCACGATATTGGCGAGGAGACCTATATTGATCTTAATCGGTGCGGCGTTCCGCTGCTTGAGATTGTGAGCTATCCAGATATGCGTACTCCGAAGGAGGCCTCCGCATATCTTCAGAAAGTGCGTCAGATTGTTAAATATCTCGGTATTTCGGATGGCAACATGGAGGAGGGAAGTCTTCGCTGCGATGCCAATGTCTCTTTGCGACTCGCAGGAGCGCCCGAGTATGGTACCCGTACCGAGATCAAGAATATGAATTCGTTCAAGAATGTAGAAAAGGCCATCGAATTTGAGGCGGAACGCCATAGAGAGATTCTGGATAACGGTGGAGTCATCATTCAGGAGACCAGGCTTTGGGATGCCGACAAGGGGGAGACCCGTTCCATGCGGGGCAAGGAGTTTGCCCACGACTATCGTTATTTCCCTGATCCCGATCTGGTACCAGTGCTTGTTGGCCAGGAGATGATTGACCGCATAAGGCTTGAGCTTCCCGAGTTTCCTGAAGCGCGTGCACTTCGTTTTGCTGAGGAGTATGCCATTCCCGTCTATGATGCCGGAGTGCTTACGGTTGAGAGAGAGGTTGCCGACTATTTTGAGGTGACGGTCAGGGTTTCGGGTGATGCCAAGGCTTCATCGAACTGGGTGATGGGGGAGGTAATGCGCACGCTCAAGGAGAAGTATCTTGATATTGCGGAGTTTTCCATTGTTCCTGAAAGGCTTGGCGGATTGATCCGTCTTATTGGAGAGGGAATGATCAGTAATACCATTGCCAAACAGGTGTTTGAAATTATGCTGTCGGATGAAGCCTCGGCGACGGAGATTGTTGAGCGTGAAGGGCTTGCACAGGTGTCAGATACCGGCGCGATCGAGACTGTTGTTCAGGAAATTCTGGATGCCAATCCTGGGCAGCTTGCCGCGTATCGTGGTGGAAAAACCAAGTTGCTGGGCTTTTTTGTGGGTCAGTGTATGAGCCGAATGAAAGGCAAAGCCAATCCACAGATGGTGAATGATGTGCTGCTGAAAAAACTCGAAGGGTGAGCGTTTTCATGATTCGCTGTCGAACAGATCTTTGGTACGCGGTGTTTCGTGCAAGGTTTTTGCAAGTTCAGGATTGATAACCTCAATTTTTTTTCTTGCTTCCTGAAGTCGTTTTTTGCAGGTTTCGGCAATGCTCAGTCCCTCTTCATAGAGGCCGATTGAGCTTTCGATACCGGTTTCTGGATTTTCGATGTTGCTGGTTATCTCCTCAAGTCGAGAGATCAGCTCCTCTATCGAGGGTGTGCCAGATGATTTCAGGGAGTGGGATGCCATAATTTGTTAGCGTTTAGATGGTTGTTACGAAAGGTAGGTAAAGAGAAAGATTATTCAAAAGGCAGGTGTGTGAGTGAAGTTTGTAGATAGTGCGTCTATTTTTGTTGAGGCTGGTGACGGCGGTAAAGGATGTGTGAGTTTTCGCAGGGAGAAGTTTGTTCCCAAAGGCGGACCTGACGGGGGCGATGGCGGTCGTGGTGGTCATGTATGGCTGAGAACCAACCGCCAGTTGACGACCCTTCTTGATTTTAAATATAAAAAGAAGTATATCGCTGTTCGCGGTGTTCACGGTCAGGGAGCACGGAAAACGGGCCGGGATGGAGCTGATATTGTAATTGATGTCCCGTGTGGTACTATCGTCAAAAATGCCGAAACCCATGAGATCATTGCTGATTTGACTGGCGAGGATCAGGAACTGTTAATTGCCAGAGGGGGTAAGGGCGGGCGCGGCAACCAGCATTTTGCCACACCGACCCGTCAGGCTCCACGGTATGCCGAGCTTGGCCAGAAAGGGGAAGGGTTTCTGCTCGAAATGGAGCTGAAGCTTATGGCTGATGTTGGGTTGGTTGGCTTTCCCAATGCGGGCAAGTCTACCCTGATTTCGGTGATCAGCGCCGCAAAACCCAAAATTGCCGATTATCCTTTTACGACGTTGGTGCCGAATCTCGGCATTGTGCGCTACGAGGAGTATAAATCTTTTGTGATGGCCGATATTCCTGGAATTATCGAAGGTGCGGCAGAGGGAAAAGGACTTGGCTTGCAGTTCCTGCGCCATATCGAGCGTACGAAAATTCTGGCCGTTCTTATTGCGGCTGATTCGCCTGATATTGCTGAAGAATACCGGACGCTTCTCGGTGAGCTTGAGAAATTTGACAAGGGGCTGCTTGACAAGCCGCGTATGCTGGTGGTTACAAAAATGGATATTTCTGCTGAGGATCTTGAGATTCCTGTTCTTGAAGAGGGAGTCAAGGTTCTTCCGATTTCAGCTGTTTCAGGGCAGGGGCTGAAGGAGCTCAAGGATGAACTTTGGCGAGAGGTGTCGGGACGTATCAGGGCGGCTGAACCTTTGGATGATGGGCTAGGGTAACCATGCAGCAGGGAGGACTTTTTATCAGGTATGCGCGTCTTGCTGATGCCGGGGCCATTTCTGCAATTACTGCGGAGTATGCCCGCCAGGGAATCATGCTGGAGCGCACTAATGATAATATTGTTGAAAATATTCGTAATTTTTTTGTAGCGGAATACAATGGCGAGGTGATTGGGTGCTGTGCTATTGCATTTTATACCCAGAAGCTTGCTGAGATTCGTTCATTGGCAGTCTTTAACCGTTATAAAATGAAAGGAATAGGACGGTTACTGGTTGAAAAGGCCGAGTCAGTTTTACGTGAGGAAGGGGTCAGGGAGGTTTTTGTCCTGACGCTCAGTCGTGAGTTTTTCAGCCGCGTCGGGTACCGTGAAATCCAGAAAGAGTATTTCCCACAGAAAATATGGAGTGATTGTACTCATTGCCCGAAGCTTATGGCTTGCGATGAGATCGCGATGGTGAAAACACTCTAAACTAATCATACAAACAGGGGCCGCAAAGTTGTGATCGTTCAGGAAGTAATCGTTAAAAACAAAGCGGGGCTGCATACCAGACCTGCAGCAGCAGTCGTTAAGCTTGCATCTCGTTTCAAATCGGATTTTTTTATCGAAATGCAGGGTATCGAAATTAATGCAAAGTCAATTATCGGCGTTATGAGTCTTGCCGCTCCGAAAGGAACCCGGTTGACGCTCAAGCTGGATGGCGAGGATGCCGCTGAGGCTGCCCGCCAGTTGGTGGAGTTTTTTGACCAGGGTTTTGGAGAACAATAGCGTTGCGCATTGCATTCATATCTCCTTTTTTCCCTTTGAAGGGAGGTATAGCCCGGTTCAGCGGACTTTTGGCGGATGCCCTTCGCGAGCAGCGGAGAGATGATGTTGTTCCTTTTGCGTTCAGGGCGCTTTTTCCGGATTTTATTGCAAAAGGTGCCGAGGCTCCTTTACCTGAAAAGATCCGTCTGGTGCTCTTCAATCCCCTTTCCTGGACAGAAACAATCCGCCGTATAAGGTCACTGAAACCCGATATTGTGCTGGTGGCCTATTGGACAGGCTTTCTGGCTCCTCTCTTTTATGTTGTGCGTCGTTTCACCGGTATCAGAATGGTGGTATTGCTTCACAACCTCTCTTCACATGAATCCTTTTTTTTTGAACCGCTTATGCAGAGGCTGCTTGCTGCGTCCGTCGACGGTGTTCTGACTCTTTCAGGTGCTGTGTCGCAGGAGGTGAGGAGTGCCATGCCGAAAATTCCCTTGCTCAAGCTTTTTCATCCGGTTTATGAGCCAGAAGGAGAGATTCCTTCACTGCAGGAGGCGCGCAGGGTGCTGAATCTTGATGCCCATTTGCCAGTGCTGCTTGTTTTTGGTTATGTGCGTCACTATAAAGGTCTTGATATAATGCTTCGTGCCATGCCAGCGATTCTTCTGAGGGAACCTGAGCTCAGGTTGGTCGTTGCGGGGCACTTTTATGAAGATGTTTCTCTTTATCGACGACTTGTTGATCAACTTGGTATCAGCGGAAGTGTCGATCTCTATCCGGGCTATGTGCCTCCAGAGCGGACCGCGCTCTATTTCGCGGCGGCTGATACCGTAGTGCTTCCCTACCGAAGCGCAACACAGTCTGGGGTGGTGCAACTTGCCTATGGGTATGGTTTACCGGTGATTGTTACTCCGGTGGGCTCTCTTCCTGAGATGGTGCGTCCCGGGGAGACCGGATGGGTAGCACGTGGCACTTCGCCTGAAAGGTTTGCTGAAGCGGTTTTGCAGTTTCTTGACAATAGGGAGAGGCTTTCTTCAATGCGTCCTGCAATCGAAGCCTTTCGTCGCGAGTACTCCTGGGAGGCTTTTTCTGCGTCGGCAGGCAGCTTTCTGGAAACGATAGCGGCAGGGAGGTAACGATGAAGCCGCTGACCTGTATTGTCGTTCTGAACTGGAACGGCGCAAAGGAGACCATTGCCTGCCTGGAGTCGCTGGTCGAAGTGATGTCGCCTGATTGTAGGGTGCTTGTTGTTGATAACGGGTCGACCGACGGCTCTCCTGAAAAGATACGGAAGGCTTTTCCTGCTTTGGAGCAGCTTTGTTTGCCCGCCAACCTCGGCTATGCAGGGGGAAACAATGCCGGGTTCAGACTCGTTCAAGAGTTACAGGCGGAGTTCGTTATTTTTTTGAACAACGACACCATTGTAGATGCCGGTTTTTTTGCTCCGCTTGTTGAAACTTTACTTCTTCAGCCGTTGGCAGGCATGGCTGCGCCTAAAATTTTTTATTGGAATCGACCAGATGTGCTCTGGTACGCAGGAGGAGTAGTCAAGTTGTCAACCGGCTTGATCTGCCATGTGGGGCTCAGGCAAAAGGATGCTCCTGAATTTGACCGTCCTGGCTCTACCGACTATGCAACGGGTTGCTGTTTTGCAATGCGCTGTCGCGATTTTGAGGCGGTCGGAGGGTTTGATGAGTCATTCGCGATGTATGCGGAGGATGTTGAACTCTCCCTGCGTGTTCGTGCGCTGGGGAAGAGTATAGAGTACGTGCCTTCATCAAGGGTGTGGCACAAGGTGTCAGCCTCGCTTACTGGCCGTCCTTTTCTGAAGCTGGTAAAAAAGAGCCTTGGAGCGCTTCGTCTTTTCAGCAAACAGAGGGCCTGGAGCGGAATGGCGCTTTATCTGCTTCTGCTTCCCCTGCGACTTTCTGGAACTCTTCTGAAGCAATGGTTTGCGGGGAGGAGCTATGCCGAATAGTTGCAGAACGGTTCTTGATGAAGCATATCTCAACGATCCGG
The DNA here is from genome assembly GCA_903929845.1 of uncultured Chlorobiaceae bacterium. Classification (GTDB taxonomy): domain Bacteria; phylum Bacteroidota; class Chlorobiia; order Chlorobiales; family Chlorobiaceae; genus Chlorobium. The sequence goes on from CAIYWF010000215.1 coordinate 10,592, forward strand.
CTCACCGGATTCGCTGGAAAAGAACCCTCGAATTTTTGCAAGGCTCGTCACATTCTGCTTCACGACTTTTCAGCGGACTTGACCTGGGAGAGCGCACGCCTTTTACCGATATGCTTGAACAACATTTTGGCTGCCCGTTCGAGAACACTTCAGTTGATCTCGATATTGATCCGCTTGCAGGCTCTTTCGGATTGGTGACAGCCTTTGAGGTGCTGGAGCATCTCTACAATCCACTCCACGCACTGCTTGAGGTGAGGCATCTTCTCGTTGGTGACGATGCACGGCTTTTTGTCTCCATGCCTCTCTGGAAACCCTCATATCTTGCCAGCCCCGACCATTTTCATGAGATGTCGCGCTCCGAGGCTCTTTCGCTCTTCAGCCGCGCCGGGTTTGCAGTCCTCCGAAGCACGGAGTTTCGTATCCGTCACCCGTTGTTTTATCTTACAGGAGTGAAGCCGCTGTTGCGGGCATGGTGTGAAAAAGTGCAGATCTATGAACTTGCCGTCCGATAGGGGAGCCACCCGCAGCCAGTTCAGCCCGTTCAGGCTTGTCTGGTTTTCCGAGATACAGTGGGATTTTCTCTCCACCCGGAAGCAGCGCCTGCTTGCCCGTTTTCCGGAGAACTGGAGCATTCTTTTCATAGAGCCTTTTGCGCTTGGGCGGAGCCATCACTGGTTCCCGGTCAAGAGGGGGAGGGTCTGGGTGGTCACGGTTCCTTTTCTGAAGAGTGTTCCCTACAGGATTGGGCGACTGCTCGATATTACCTTGCTGCGCGGGCTTCTCTCACTTCCCGGTATTCTGCTGATGCTCTTTTGGGTGACCATGCTTGGATTTGGCTCCTCCAACAGGATAATCGGTCTGAGCAATGTCTACTGGGGCAGGGTAGTCGCCCTTCTTCCTTGCCGACTCCGTTTTTATGACGCCAATGATGACCATCTTGCGTTTCCGGGGAGTCCTCCGTGGCTGAAGGGCTCTCTCGACCGCTATCTCTCCAGGGTGCATCTGGTGTTCAGTGTGAGCCGCGAACTGACCAGCCAGCTCAAGCTTCCGACCGGTGTGCGCACCGTCGAACTTGGTAATGGCGTTGAGTTCAGCCATTTCGCAGTTCCCCGTGCTGACAAGCCAGTTGCACTCTCCGGAATCAAGGGCAAGATTCTTGGCTATGCGGGAGCGATGGACTGGATCGATACCGCACTGATTGCCGCAACTGCCAGTGCCTGGCCAGCGTATCAGATTGTGCTTCTTGGCCCCGCCTACGAACGGGAGTGGTGGAACAAACAGGAGTTGATCAACGCACTTCCCAACGTTCACTATTTTGGTAAAATCGACTATGAAGAGCTGCCTGCCTGGGTGCAGCGGTTTGATCTGGCGCTTATGCCGCTCCTTTCCAACAGGCTGAAAGGGGTCTCTCATCCCAACAAGCTCTATGAATATACCGCCGTCGGGGTTCCGGTGCTTTCGATGAACTACTGCAGCGCGGTGGAGCGGGCGCGGGAGGTGGTGCATATTGCGCAGTCGCATGAGGAGTTTGTCCGCATGGTGCCCGAAGCTCTTGCCGACCGGCGGGTTGATGCGCGGCAGGCATTCGCCCGGCAGCACAGTTGGGACACCCTTGCGGCCACGATGGAGCAGGAGTTGAGGAGCGCTTTTCTGGAGAGATGTCTGTGAATCGCAATGCCGTCATAGCCGGTCAGGCCGGATTTTCGTTTGCCGGATTTCTCTTCGGTCAGGTGGCGCGGTTTGGCTATAACCTGGTTGTTGCCCGGTTGCTCGGTGTTGATGCTCTCGGTGTCTATGCTCTCGCCATTGCGGTTATCCAGATTTCAGAGGTGCTTGCCATTGCCGGTCTCGATTCCGGTCTCCTGCGCTTTGTCAGTGTGCAGAGTCACGATCCTCTCCTCCAGAGGGGGGCGATTGGTTCGGCCCTTAAAACAGCACTTGCGCTCTCGTTCTTTGTGGCGCTCGTGCTGCTGTTTTTTTCAGGCCAAATCGCTTCGTTGCTTAACGGCAGTCGCCTCTTGCAGCTTACACTCTGCTGTTATGCTGCGGCAATTCCCTTCAACGTGGCAACAGTCTTGTTTGGCCATGCGATGCAGGGTTTTCAGCAGCTCAAGCCAAAAATTATTGCCACGCAGATACTCAGTCCGCTGCTCCTGCTCTTGCTGACGCTGCTTCTCCGCTACACCGCAGGTCATGATGCCGCCCTCTTTTTCCCCTTTGTGCTGGCAGGCGCCGGGGCATTCTTCTGGATTCGCCCTCGCCTCGCAGCCATCACCGGCGTGCTCCCTTCGGATATCCTGCACGCCCGCTTGGACAAGGCGATGATGGCCTATGCCCTTTCCTTCATGGTGGTCTCGCTCCTGAGCATGATGAGTCACTGGCTCGATGTGATGATGCTCGGGATGCTCACCGATACCGCAACGGTTGGCCTCTACCATCCTGCCGCACGAACGGCGGGGCTTATCCGCTCGGTGCTCCTTGCCTTTACCGGTATTGCTGCCCCGATGATTGCTGATTTGCTTGACCAACACCAGAATGCGGAGATAGGTCGGATCGACCAGATGGTGACACGCTGGATGGTGGCGGTGGTC
>CAIYWF010000216.1 GCA_903929845.1 uncultured Chlorobiaceae bacterium
CCGTGCTCTGGAAGTCGTTTGATGCATTGGCCAGCAAAATATTGCCGCTGGTTGAGTTCAGTGTACTCGCAAGAGTGGCTGTGATCTTCGTGTCTGATAACTGCGTGATGTTGCTCGCCGCTGACAAGCCGAAGGTGCCCGTCGTCGTCACGTCGACAAGCTCAATACTGTTCGCATCGACAAGGCTGATATCCTTGCCACTTGCCGCCACCGTGCTCTTGAAGTCGTTTGCTGCATTGGCCAGCAGGATATTGCCGCTGGTCGAGTTCAGCGTGCTCGCAAGAGCGGCTGTGATCTTCGTGCCAGTCTTCTGAGTAATGTCATCAACGGCTGATACTCCAAACATGCCTGTCGTCGCAACTTCGCCCAGCTCAATACTGTTCGCATCTACAAGACTGATATCCTTGCCACTCGCCGCAACCGTGCTCTGGAAGTCGTTTGCTGCATTCTTCAGCAGGATATTGCCGCTGGTCGAGTTCAGCGTGCTCGCAAGAGCGGCTGTGATGCTACTCTCTGCGGATTGGGTAACATCGCCGCTTGCCGAAACCCCCAGTGTCCCGGTGGCAACAAGAGTTCCAAGAGTTGCCGATCCAGCAGTGGCGGTCAAACTAACATTGTGGCCCGATAGACTGTAGAAGCCAAGTGCACCACTTCCCTGGGTAATCCCGATATTACCACCAATCGCCACCGTACCAAGACTGCTCTGGCTGAACGAGTTTGTTACCGTAAAATTACCGGCATTAGCTACAGTACCACCAGTCTGGCTGAAATCAGTGATATTAACATTGCCAGCGCCACCTAATGTTCCTCCCGACTGGCTCAGTGTTGCCAGCGACAGTTGCGTGGCAACATTCAGTCTTCCACCAGCAAAAGTCAATGCTCCTGCTCCAATATTGTTAAGATTCACGACTCCAGTTTGAGCCAGACCAGCGAACGTTCCGCTGACACTACTGTCAAAAGTCACATTCTTCCCAGTTGGAATAACCACACTGGCAACATTTGACAAATCCGGCACAGCACTACCCGTCCAGTTGTCCGGATCAAACCAATTACCCGTGGAGCCACCAGTCCAGCTTACGGAGCTGAGTCTGGTAATGGTGCTGGAGGTATTATTGACATAATTAATATTGTAATTGGTGTTCACATTGTCGACACCATCCGAAATGGTCACTGATGGAATAACGATCTTATCCGCTACGCCAACATTCTTGTCGCTGTATGCCTCTGCCAGAGTAGACGAATCACCTGACTTGATTGAGCCAGAGGTTATGGTCGGCACTGCGGATACAGAGAGGTTCCCGTCGTATGTCTTGGAGTTGAAAGTTGCCGTAACCGTCAGAGGAGCCTGGGTGATGGTGCTGACATCATTGTCCTCAAGGGTAATATCATAATTGGACGTCTTGTCAAGGACACCATTCATAATGGTCACAGAAGGCGTCACCGTCTTGTTTGCCGCTCCGGCATTCCTGTCGCTGTATGCCTCCGTCAGAGTTGCAACATCACTTCCCTTGGTTGATGTGCCAGCGGTTATCGTCGGCGTTGCAGACGCAGAGAGGTTCCCGTCATAGGTCTTGGAATTGAAAGCCGCCGTCACCGTAAGAGGCGCCTTGTTGATGGTCAACGTACCATTCGTGAAGGTAAAACCATAACCAAGAGTACTGCCCAGGGCAGATGCGGTGGGCACAATCGTGTAGTTGAGTGCATTATAGTCTACAGCACCCTGGCTGGTTCCTCCATAATTGATGCTTCCACTGATTGTTGCTGCTGTATCACCATTGAGAAGACCCACATAGGTAATACCGGCATTACTGGAATATGGCTGGCTGTCGTAAGTTTTCACCGTATCATTAGCTGTTACTGCAATCGAGGGCTGCTCACGATAGATCCCGTAGATCCCACTGCTGCCCAAGGTGGTTGCGTACCCGGTAACGCTTTTCGTGCTGTTATACCGGAAATTGCCGCTGCCGGAAGCCACCAGCCCGCTCACCAGCGTGCTGCCGGTAACGCTGCCTGTATAGAGAAGTGTCCGTCCTCCCGTTCCGGTGGTAATGACTGGAGTCCCGCTAATAAGGAGATCGCCACCCATAGAGGTTCCTACCGCACTGTTCTTGCCTGCAACCAGTGTCACCGCACTGGTGCCGGTGTTCGAGCTTGCTATGCTTTTAGCAAGAGTCAGGTTGCCGGTCAGCGTTTCCACATCCACGGTGCCACTGGTGGTTATACCATCCGTACTGCCAACCGTGCCTATCGTCAATGCTCCATTGTTATAGAAGGCGATATTTCCGGCACCCGTGGAAGCCGCCAGTATGCCGACGCTGTTTCCGGTTGCGCTGTTCAGCGTGTAGGCGGTACCGACACCATTCAGCAGCAAACTGCCCGCCATGATGTTACCGCTGCCGGAAACGGTTTTGCCGCTTCCACCGCCGATAAGCGTCAGTACCTGCCTTGCGTCGCTGAGTGCACCATTGATGGTGATATTGTTTCCACTGATGAAGGATGTATTGCTTAAAAGCGTGACCCCCGTAGCGCCAATGGTGATAGTACCGGCAGAGGCATTACCGATCGTGATGTCAGAAAATCCGGCGGAATAAGTGAACGGCAACTGCAGCGTGCCAGCACCGTTGGCCACACCGATAGTCGTACCGGCAGTGGCAGGCTGAATCGTGAGCGTACCGCTTGAGGCGAAGGTCAGAGAACTGTCGCTGAAAACCGTGTCGCAGGTGAGTGAAATGTTTGCCGATGAGCCCGTTGAAAAGCCATCAAGTGCGCCAATAAATGAGTTGCCGCTGCTGGAAAACTGGTAGCCCCGTAAACCGGCGGTACCAGCCGTGCCGTCGAAGCCATATATACCGGTCGAACCGTATGAACCAGTCGTACCATTCACACCATTAATTCCTCCCCCTCCATTGTACCCAGATTTACCAATACCCCCTGGAGCCTGGTAGAAGGAATACGGCCAGCCACCCGATCCACCGGTTGAACCGACACCTGCAGAGCCTGAAGCGCCTGTAGCACCTGAAATGCTGACGGTTCCAGAACTACTTGCAAGTATTGATGAAGCCACTGTGAGACCAGTTCCGCTGGCGCCGCCTGCACCACCACTCCCTCCCTCTCCGCCACGGCCACCTTGACCATCGGAACCACCATTGCCGCCATTGCCGCCATTGGCTCCCCAGCTATTGGTATACCACCCTCCGACCGTACCATAGTTACCACCATTGCCGCCATTGCCGCCAGAAGCATTAGAAGCAATTCCACCGTTACCAGCAGTGTTGCCGCTGCCTGCACTTCCTCCATTGCCTCCAGTAGCAGTCAGCGTGTAACCGCTTTCAGCAATGAGTCGACTGCTGATTGACAAATCAATACCAGTGCCACCAACTCCTCCAGTGCCGCCTGTTCCGCCAACGCCACCTGTTCCTCCGGTGCCACCATTGCCGCCACTGCCAGCAGGCGCCTGGTTTCCATTAGGTGTGGGTGTGCCGTAGAACCCGCCTTGGCCGCCATCGCCGCCGGTGGCACCGGATCCAGCAGCATAGCTCCAACCACCCAAGCCACCAACACCGCCTTTACCAGCAGCTCCTCCTGTACCTCCAATACCCAACGAGATGATGGTACCAGACGATGCCTGAACGATCACCGAGGATAAAAGCTGAATGCCTGCACCACCAACACCACCAGTGCCCCCGTTGCCACCAGCTCCACCTGTACCACCAGATCCACCAGATCCACCAGATCCGCCCCGGCCAGTCAAACCAGCGCCATTGCTTCCACCCGTAAGACCATAACTACCATCTCCACCTCGTCGTCCTTGACCGCCATGTCCGCCAGTCCCTCCATCACCGCCAGTTCCTCCATCTCCGCCTTTGCCGCCAGTTCCAGCAAGTTTAATGGCATCGGCAGTTGAAATGATTGACGCTCCCTCTCCTGCCAGAATACCTGCTCCACCGGTACCACCCGAACCACCTTGCCCACCAATGCCGCCAGTACCGCCCGCGCCACCGTCTCCCCCCTTGCCACCATTACCGCCATTACCGCCCCATCCATAAGAATTTGAATATAAACCTGCTAAACCCCCATGGCCACCGCTGCTTCCAGCATCGCCATTCCCACCATCTCCACCAGCGCCACCGCTTCCGGCGGTACCGATGCTCGCACCGCCAGTCCCGCCGATACCGGTAAGGTCAACCTCACCCGTCGAAAGAAGGTGAGCTGCATTTCCCAAGGCAATACCAGCGCCACCAGCACCACCAACAAATCCAGTGCCGCCTGCGCCGCCAGTGCCACCCAAACCGCCATTGCCGCCAGCACCACCCAAGCCACCTGATCCTGCCTGGTATCCGTTATCGTTGGCCCCATTATATCCACCGTCACCCCCAGCACCACCCCAGCCACCGTTACCGCCACTACCTCCTGAGCCACCAGCGCTGCCGGATGCACCTGTCCCGGAGCCACCGCTCGAACCCAAAGAGCCTGCAGAACCGGCGGACCACCCTGCGTTTACATAGGAATTCCCATTCCCAGAGCCACCGTCCGCGCCCCTGCTACCGTCACCGCCATTCCAGCCAATACTACCAGCAACCCCATTCCCAACCGATGAGGTACTGGCACCAACCGCCCCCTGCCCATAAGCCGTGATGCTTGCGGCAGAGAGAGTGGTGTTGTTGCCAACGTAAATGCCCGCAATGTACGTACTGTTACCGGTAGCATAGGTGGCGCCGCCGCTATAACCACCCATGTAAAGTATCCCGTGTATCTCTACAGCCGTAAACGCACTGCTATTGTCGAAGAATCGGATCGGACCGCTCGCCTGCAAACTCAGGCTCAACGGGCTTGATGATTCCGTATCGCTGATGGTATACCCAGCAGAGACGTAAATCCCGCCAGTCGCCTGCAGCGTCAGGGATGCTGCGTTACCAGCACTCTTTGCAATATTGGAATTGACCCAAATATCACCACCCACCTGATTAACCACCGAGGTGCCACTGTTGAGAGTGGTTTGATAGGAGGTGGCAACACTTGCATTGATTGTTCCATCAGCCGGATCAATCAACCAAAGCCCGCCCGTTCCCTTTGGCGCAGCAGCAGAAACCGTGGCACCACCAATATTGACGGTATGGCCGGATGTCTCAATGTTGCCTCCATCGCCTCCCTGGGCACCTCCCCTGGCGCTGATTGTCCCTTTGACGGTGGTGAGTGAAGCATCGTTGCCCACGTCGCTCCACACCACCACTCTGCCTCCGTTACCACTCCCGATAGCGCTCGCATCAATGCTCACGCCCTGCTCCACGGTAGCGGTGGTTGCCTGATGCAGAGTGCCACTCCCCTGCCAGTCGCCCCCAATCAGGGCAGTACCTCCGCCATCACTGCCTGAAACATCAACCCCTGCCGCTCCGGCCAGGGTCACCTGGTCGCCGGTCATGGTAACACGGCCTCCGGTTTCACCCGCATCGTCGCCCCTGGCAGAAAGCGTGCCGCTGGAGCGGACAAGCCCGCTCTCGCCTCCATCCAGAACTATCTGGCCGTTTTCAGCTTTCATGGTATTGGACCTGACAACACCATCATTGTTCACCACCTGCGCCGTCAAGGCGTTTTCCGATCGGGCGCTCATCACCACCATCCCTCCATCAGCCTGAAGCAGCCCGCTGTTGGAAACCTCGGCATCCACCGCCGTCTGATCCACCGTCAGGGTAATCAGGCCGTCGCCCTTGAAATCAAGCGAAACCTGCTTCCCGGCAGCAAGCGCTACACTGCCACCATCGGCAGTAATGCTCCCTTCGTTGCTCACCTTGGGCGCAATCAGGGCAACAACCCCGCCGGGCATGGCATTGATCACCCCCTGGTTCAGCACGCTACCCGCGTTGCCCCCTGTGTTAAAAAACCTGTTTTTCCCTGCCAGAAAATCGCTGTCGGAGATGCTGAGCGACGAGGCCACCAGCCCCCCAACATCAACACGGGAAGTTTTACCAAAAATAATGCCGGAGGGGTTCAGGAGAAAAACCTGCCCGTTGGATGAGAGCGAGCCCATAATCTGCGACGGGCTCTGGCCGGAAATACGGTTGAGCGCACCGGCAGCGCTGTTGGGCTGGTTGAAGCGCACCGCAGCATTGGCGCCGATGTTGAAGCTGTTCCAGTTGGCAATCAGTTGCTGCGACGACTGGTTCACCGTCATCTGGGTGCCGCTGACACCAATGGTGGCGCTGCCTGCCGTCACCTGCCCGCCGCCGGGCAAGGCGCCAGGGTCAAGCCCATACGCAGGCGCACCCGCGAGCAGCATGACTGCAAGCAGGGCAAGGCTCTTCAGCGGTGATTTTGGAACTCCGCCGTTTGTCTTGACCCTTTCGGAGACAACAATCCACGTCTCTTTGGTTTTTGACCAGATGACGTTGAATATCCTGTTCATTATATCAGTACTTTAGCGTTCATTACATTTGAAACAATTCAATAATTCTATCACTCTTCCATGCCTGCGGCATTTATCCTGAACCCGTCAAAAGGATAACGATCCCTGCAACCAGTATCGGCTACGATCGGCTTTACCATCAGAGTTAAACCCCATCGTGCTTCTCCCTGGGTTGTCACCAAGAACGTGTGCCCAGCTCATCCTGGCGCTGAAGCTGCTCCCAAAACTGTAGTTCAGCCCCACCCCTGCGCCCTGCAGCCAGTAGTCGTTCAGGTTGGTGGCGGTGCCGAGAGAGACCGGTGTCTCAGTCTGCCGCAGGACGACGTGACCGGCATCATAAAACCCCATAAGCTGAAAACTTCCCAGAGCGCTGAGTAAAGGAATATTATAGCGAAGAGCCGCGTTGATGAGCTGCCCTCCGTCACCCGATCCTTCACCTACGGGATAGGCCCGAATGCCGTAAGGCCCGCCAAGACTGAACTTTTCGCTCGAATCGAGGTTGTTGAGAGAAAACTGGGAGGTCATTGATAATCCAAAGGTTGCTGCTTCTGTCAGGCGCTGCATCCGGGAAAGAGCAAGGTTGAATTTGGTGTAGTCACCTTCAGTCTTGTTCGTGATCGCCGACTCAACGGCTTTGGCTTCATGGAAATTTCCGATTGTGGCGCCAGCGCTCCAGCTTGTGTAGCCACCGCCAAAAAGTGCATCGTAATGGGTTCCGTTGAGGCCAAGAGTGGCGCTTTGGAGGCTCCTGTCGCTGATATCCATGGTGGGATTGCTGTCGGTCAGCGACTTGACAGAACCGCTCAGGGTGGCGGTTACCGTCGTCGTCCGGCTGCGCATCATCGGGTAGCTCAAGCCGCCATCGTAAATGCGGCTCTTGCCTTCGAGTTGCTGGGCAGCCAACTCTTCACCAAGGGTATAGTGCATGGCGGAACAAGAGAGATTGCCCCTAAGCCCATTGTACATGAGGGGAAAGTTGTAGCCTATCCGACCATCTCTAAGTCCTGTTGCCCTGGTCAGCATCATCGACCACTGGTCGCCGTAACCGAACGGATCGTTGAGAAAAATCATGCCGCTCGATTTCCATACGCCGGTATAGCGATTGCCGGAATTATCACCAAAAAGGCTGCCGGAGGCCAGCGATCCCTCGGTAACGGCGATTTCAACCTCACTGCTGCCCGGCATGGTGCCTCGAACAAGCGAGGCCCTTGCATTGACACCCGGTAGGTCGTTCATGAGAAGCACAGCATGTTCAAGCGACTGTTCGTTGAGTGGTTTCCCCGGCTGAACCCCCTTTTTTCCTATAGACTGAAGAACACTCTTGCTGATCCTGGCCGATTTGTCCCGTTTGAACAAAATACCGCTGCCGCTTTTGCCCTGAACAATCTGGATTTCAATAATGCCTGAAATGACGTTTTGTTGGGGCAGATAAACCTGAGAAAGGAACCACCCCTTTGTTCTGAGGTATCCGGTGATCTTTTCGGTCAGTGCCTGCAAGTCGCCAAACGTGCATTTTTTGCCTGTGGCATCGGCAACCAGGAGTTGCAACTCACGCTCAGTTGCAACACCTTCGTATCCACTGAATCGAAACCCTTTGACTTCAATATGGACGTTACTGTCGGGGGCAGGCTCTGGCTTCTCTGTAGCCTCAGCCTTTGGAAACCGATCCGGAAAAAGCTGCTGCTGGGGCTGCTGATCACGGAGAAGACTGCCTGCATCCGGAGTTGAGGCTTGAAGTATCTTGACGGGAGGGTATGAAAGCGAGAGAACAATGACGAATTTAATCAGGGGAAATTTTTTCAGTCTGAGGGGAGCAGAATGAGACGGTGATGGATGAATTGTTTTCACAATAATTGTCTATACTATTTATCCTTCTTACTATTTTATTGTATATGCAAGTCGTTTTATGGGAAGACCTTAACTTCTTTCCGATTGACCTGAAACAAAACGAAGAAGCAATTGAGGAAGCGCTGGTCGTTCATTTTTGAAATGAATAACGGTGTTAGCTCTTAAATTTTACTTTATAAAACAACCGCTTTATAAAAAGAAGTAATACATAATAAATTGCAGAGTTCAAACACATATCTTTTGTTCAATGAGAAATCGTGTAAACTTTATTCTTACCTTTACGCCGATTTTTGTCAACAACCATGCTTTTAGATTGTTATGAAGAGCCCTGCCTTTGTACTCTACTCCCTTTTTCTCCCTGTATTTCTTGGAATTGCAAGGCTCTTCAGCCCTCTGCACCCCAAGCTCAAGACTTTTTTCAGGGTACGAAAAGAAGTTTTCGAAGAGTTGAAACAAAAAATTGGCAGTCTCCCCTCAACCTCCTTCACCTTATGGGTCCATGCGGCCTCAGTTGGTGAATTCGAACAGGCCCGCCCGATCATTGCCGTTCTGAAAGCGAGGCACCCGGAGATCACTCTTTTTGTCTCATTTCTCTCCGATTCTGGATATAACGCTCGAAAAAACTTCCCCGATGCCGCCGCAGTTTTCTATCTGCCAACAGACACACGCAGCAATGCCAGAAAACTGATCTCGCTGCTCAAGCCTGATATGCTTCTTCTCATGCGCTATGACTTCTGGCCAAACCATATCATGGAAGCAAAAAAAAGGGGAGCAACCCTTATTCTTGCATCAGCGGTACTCCAAGAGAAGGCTCAGTACTTCAAACCCGTGCTGAAAGGCTTTTACAGATTTATTTTTCACCTGTTCGATCACCTCTATACGGTATCAGAAAAGGATACCATTGCGTTCAGGAAGATATTCAACTGCCAACAGGCAGAAACAGCAGGCGACCCGAGGTTTGACCAGGTCTTTCTGCGCAGCCGGAACTGTGCGAAGGTTGATCACCTCAAGCCTCTCTTTGAAAACCGCACGGTAATGGTTGCCGGAAGTGTTTGGGATCGTGATGAAATGCTGCTGCTTCCCGCCTGGCTGGAGCTTGAGAAACGGCCGTCACTGATTCTTGTACCGCATGAAGTCAATGCTGAAAATATGGCACGCCTTTATCGGGAGCTTCAAAACCGATCTCTGGCTTATGTAGCGGTATCAAGCCTGAGTGAAACCTATGACCCTGAACAGGAGATTCTGGTCATCGACCAGACCGGCTATCTTGTTGAGCTCTATTCATTGGCGTCGATAGCTTATGTGGGAGGAGGTTTCGGCGTTAATGTGCATAACACGCTTGAGCCCGCCGTTTATAATATTCCGGTACTGTTCGGCCCAAACTGTCACAACTCCCCTGAGGCGGAATGGCTTGTTGCCGCTGGAGGCGCTACAATCATTCATGATGTGAGGGAACTGAGTGCTGCACTGAAAGCCCTGACAACCGACAGCGCTCAAAGGGAAAAGAGCGGAACGGCTGCGGGAAAATTCGTGCAAGAGAGGACTGGCGCAACGGCTCTCATCGCACAACGGATAGAGCGTTACTATGATCTGCTGACAAACACCTGACAAAGCGCATCCCCTTAAGCGACCCTCTCTTGATTGAAATCATTGCTTATCCGATCCCGGATTGCTCTTTGGCGGCAAAATCCTGGTCTGTGCAGGCGTATGCTTATGATACTTCTTTTCCCAGCTCTGTATTGAAATCGCCTGAAACGTTCGCTGACCTGTTTTTATGCCAGTAATTTTCAGATACTTCCCCTGAGCAATCTGTGTTTTTGGCCGCACCTCGGCTTTACTGATGTCAACGCGCCAGATACCTTTGCTGAAGTCTCTTAAAACAATCTCATGCCGGACGTTATCAGTTTTAATTATCTTGCCGCCGAGTAATCCTTTTTGTGAATTAGTCCAGCGCTGCTCATTGGCATTGATCAGATTATTGTAAACATGAACATTTTCTATAAGGTATCGATGGATGTATCCGCCAACATCAACGGTGTTCAGGCAAAGGCTGAGCAAAAGGCTTGCACTGAGGGATGCTGCAATAACCTTTGGCGCTGAATAACGATACCCTTTTTTGGTGTGCCGAAATCCGAAAAACGCAAACAAAGTAAACAGCGCAAGAGCGGCCAGCCAAACATAGGGTATAGCGGATATGACATCTTCAACAAGCGGACGCTCAATAAAATAACGGTCGATATAAGAGTGATCCGCAATGAAATCGTTATCAATAAAAACATAAATGGCCGTCGCCATCGCCAAGCCGCCCGTTAAAACCGATATTGCGGCAAGCAGCCAAAAGCTAAGTCGTTTGACAAGAAAGCGCCAACGAGGAATCAGCTCAGCATGTCTTTTCTCAATTTCATCAAGTATATATTTTGATCTGTCCTTCTGCATGAGGCTTCACTACTTACTCTGTTCTAAAGTATACTTTACTTTTTTCTTGGCCCGATTAATCAGGGTCGCGACTGTCCCTTGAGGGATTTGTAATATATCTGATATCTCCTCATAGCTTTTTTCTTCAAAAAATTTCAGGACGATGACCTCACGGTATTTTGTCTCAAGCCGATCAACAACCGCCTGAATTTCCACTGCCGTATGCCGCTGTCCCTCCAGCTCGGTCAAACCGGCATCATCAGTCATATTTTCAAACAGAAAATTACTATCCCCTTGTACTAATACGCTTGGGCGACTCTTTTCCTTTCTGAAATAGCTGACAATTTCATTATGCGCAATTCGGTAAATCCACGATGAGAACTGGAGAGATGTGTCGTAATCATTGAGATGAACAAACGTTTTGATAAATATTTCCTGGAGAAGATCCTCCGCTGCTGATAAATCTTTACATCCCAAGCGAACGATATATCTCAAAAGAGGCGCCTGATATCGGCGAACAATTGCAGCAAATGCCTCTTTATTTTCAATCGCCCTGGCAACCAGCTCCTGATCGCTGTCATGCTGCTGTTCTCGATGTATGGAAGAAAGGGCCATATCGTGTGAAAACTCGTGAAACTTCTGGTTAGATCCTCATAGACAACTCCTGATCCCGGCATATTCATGTACTCTCCGGGCTTCTTTGGTTTTAATATATAACCTCAAATGAGGATCATCAAAATCATTCCCTCCGAAACGGTGAATGCTGCCGTCTCAATCTCCTGAATTATAAAATAATCAGAACCGAGCCGCCGATAATAAGCAGCGCACCCATCAGGATTTTCCAGGTCAGTATTTCATGCAGAAGCACTGCCGAAAGGATAATGGCAATGGCTACGCTCATTTTATCGACAGGTGCAACCTGTGATACTTTGCCCAACTGCAGAGCTTTGAAATAGAATATCCACGACAAACCGGTCGCAACGCCCGACAGGCCAAGAAAGAGCCAGTTCTGTTTCGACAACAGGTTTATGCCCTCCACCTCTTTTCGGGCAAAGACAATACCCCATGCAATCACCAATATAAACAGTGTTCGTATGGCGGTCGCAAGATCGGAGTTTATCCCTTTAATGCCGACCTTTGCAAGGATTGCTGTAAAGGCAGCAAAGAGAGCTGATAGTAACGCGTAGAACCACCACATATTTCCCCCGGTTAATTTATTCCAATATTTCCCCTCTTCCATACTGCTATGAGCAGCTCAATTACTCGTAGCGAAGAGCTTCGAGCGGCTTGAGATCAGCGGCTTTGCGGGCAGGCCAAAGACCAAAAAATATGCCGATGAGGGCAGAGAATGCTGTTGCCACCACGACCGACACAATTGATGTTTTTACCGCCCAATCGGCAAAAAATGCGAGCAAGAACGAGACGCCGACACCTGCTATGATCCCTATCACACCTCCACTGATGGTGAGTCCGACCGATTCGACCAGAAACTGCAGCATTATATCTCCTTTTCTTGCGCCGATAGCCTTGCGCAGCCCGATCTCCCGTGTCCGTTCGGTCACGGAGACAAGCATGATGTTCATGATGCCGATCCCCCCCACAACCAGCGATATGGCGGCTATGGAACCAAGCAGAAGGCTCATGGTCTGGGTGGTGCTGCTCAGCATCTTCTGTATCTCGGTCATGTCCCTGATATTGAAGGAATCATCATCCGATTTCAGCCGGTGCCGTTTGCGGATCTGTACGTCGATCGCACTTTTGGCGGGATCAATCAGCGTTGGCTGCGTTACTTCTACGAAGATGCCGCTGAGGAAATTCTTTCCGAGCACTCTGTACATTGCTGTCGTTACTGGTATGAGCACCACATCATCTTCATCCTGAGGCCCTGAAAACCCTTTTGCCGGAGCAATTCCTATCACGGTAAAGTTGATCCGGTTGATCTTGATGGTCTTGCCAAGAGGATTGCTGTTTCCAAAGAGCTCCTTGACGACTGTCACGCCGATAATGGCCACTTTGTCGCGTTTCCGGATCTCTTCCTCTGTAAACCACCGGCCGACGGTGGGGATTGTCGCCCGCATGTTGCCGTACTCATAGCCGACACCGGAGAGGCTCGAACTCCAGTTTTTGTTGCCGTACACAATTCGGCCGACACCGTTTACTACTCCGCTGGCGCTTTTTACCAGTGATTTGAGGGTAGCTATGTCGTCCACATCGGTAAAGGTGAACCGGGCAACCGCACCGGCACCCTGTGCAGCACCCCTGATTTTGGCCGATCCGCCCCTGATTGAGAGCATGTTGGAACCCATCGATTTGAGTTGCTCTTGCATGGAGGCTTTGGCGCCCTCACCGAGAGCCATCATGGCTATCACCGAGGCGACGCCGACAAAGATACCGAGCACCGAGAGAAACGAGCGCAGCTTGTTGGCAAGTATGGCCTGAAAAGCCTGTGTCATAAAGCCGATAAAGCGCCCGTCCTGCCATAGCACATGTTTTACGCCATGCACGTCGAACCTCCGGTCGGCTGTTGCTGGCACAACGGGCTCCCTTCCGGCACGGCGTTCATCGGATATAATGACTCCGTCCCTCATGGTAATGATCCGGTCTGCGTAGGCGGCGATGTCGTTTTCATGGGTAACCATGACAATGGTTTTTCCCGCTTCATGGAGCTCTTTGAAGATCTTCATGATCTCGCTCGAGTTCTTCGTATCGAGGTTGCCGGTCGGTTCGTCGGCAAAGATGATCAGCGGATCGCGCAACAAAGCTCTCGCTATGGCCACACGCTGCTGCTCTCCGCCGGAGAGCTGGTTAGGCGTGTGGTCCATTCGTTTGTCAAGGCCGACCTGCCGAAGCCGCTCAATTGCCTCCTGGCGGAAATCCCCTTTGAGGCCGCTGTAGATGTGCGGCAATCGGACGTTCTCCACAACGCTCATGCGCTTGAGCAGGTGAAACTGCTGAAACACAAATCCGGCGATATTGTTGCGCACGCCAGCCTGTTCATCTTCCGTCATGGTGTTGACATTCTGGCCGAGCAGCAGGTAGTCGCCCTTGTCTGGCGTGTCGAGCAGACCGAGTATCTGCATCAGCGAGGATTTGCCTGATCCCGAAGCGCCCATGATGGCCACAAAGTCGCCACGCTCTATCGTCACTGAAACACCGCGCAGCGCCTGAACGGTGCTCTCCCCGATCTGGTAGGTGCGGTGCACATCTATAAGCTGAAGAAGTGGTGTGCTCATTCTCTCCTTCGGTTACGCTGGGGGGAGAAGGGGTTGGTGCCGCCGCTGTTTTTCGGCAGCACAAAGATTGAATCCGGGAGCAGCACCACGGAGCTGTCCGTCAACCCCTCAACAATCTCAACATTGCCTTCATCCTGCAGACCGGTTTTCACCGGACGAAAATGAGGCCTGACTCCTCTCTCTTCGCTTCTCTGAAGCACGCCGGTGCGACCTTGCCTGCTCTGTACTGCCCTCAGTGGCAGGAGCAGTGCATTGAGCTTTTCCTGTACAATGATGCGGATGTTGGCGCTCATGCCGGAGCGGAAGACATCAGGGATGCGATCAGGAATCACATCAACGTTGTAGATGTTCACGTTGTTCTGCAGATGTGACTCGTAGTAGATATGGCCGACAACGCCGTTCACCCGGATATCAGGATAAGCATCAAGGCCTATCACCGCTTTCTGGCCTGTTTTAACCCGTCCGATATCAGTTTCATCAACGTAGGCTTTGACAATCAGATGGTCGGAGAGGACAAAAAGTGAGTCGTTCATCGTTACGGTCTGGCCAGGATCGACGCTGCGTACAATGACCTGACCGTCCATTGGCGCGATGACGGTTGTTTTTTTGTAGACATTGTTCCAGTAACTCTGCTCACTTTTTCCCTGCAGTTTCGCGGCGTCGAGCAGCGCAGCTCGCTCGGTGGAGCTAAGCAGTGCAAGTACCGTTCCTTTATTTACAATGGCACCCTCCTGAACAAGAATCTCCTCAACTCTGCCGCCGACCGATGACTGTATTTTTACCCGGTTCTGCGGTTCTACCGCTCCGGTGGTCGATACTGATACGCTGATGGTGCCCCTGCTCGGTCGAATCTTGTCAAAGCGTTTTTCCGTGCTCCTGCCACTTTTGAAAATAAAAAAACCTGCCACACCAAGAATAATTGAGGCGACAACAATAGTGATAAGAATTTTACTCCTGCTGACTTTCAAGTCCTCCTCCTTTTGCATGAATCCATTGAGCCTCGGCAATCAAAAGATTTGCCCCGGCATTGAGATACTCTTTTTTAGCACTGACAAGATTATTTTCGATAATAATCCACTCGTTGAAGCTCAA
>CAIYWF010000217.1 GCA_903929845.1 uncultured Chlorobiaceae bacterium
AGTCAGGAAACTGTCCCTCTTTGAGAAGTTCAATCTGGCTGAGCAGCTTTTCCTTTACTTCGTCCAGACTTTGACCTTCTCTCGGTTTTCCACTTAAAATATGGGTGGAGTAGTCTTTCATCATAATCAGCATCGAACCGGCATCAAGTACTTTCTGTTGCTGGTTCAGGTTAAGGTCAATCAGACCGGCTGTCTGGTTGAACAAAACCTTGTCAAGCAGGGTCAGGTAATCGGTATCGGAGCTGTTGACCCCATTGAACCGGTATCCAATGACCAGCTCTTCAGATTCAGGTCCCTTGACCTTGATGACCGAGGGTTTCGTGATATTCTCTTCAACAGCAGGCGTAAAGGGATGTACCTCTTTGGCTTGCAGCACTGAAAACTTTTCGTCAATCAGTTTGATCGTCGTTTCAGGATCAAAATCGCCAGCGATACAGAGGGCCATATTGTTCGGCACATAATGGGTGCGGTAGTAATCGACAACATTTTTGATCGAGGGGTTTTTCAGGTGCTCGGCCTTGCCGATGGTGGTCTGGGTCCCGTAGGTGTGTTTTTTAAAAAGTTCGGCAAAAAGATTTTCCCATATCTTGCGGCTGTCACTGTCCATGGTCATGTTTTTCTCTTCATAGACTGTTTCAAGTTCGGTATGAAAAAGTCTCATGACTGGATTGCGGAACCGTTCTGCCTCAATGGTCAGCCACTGGTCAAATTTGTTTGACGGAATATCATTGACATAGACGGTCTGTTCGACCCAGGTGTAGGCATTGGTGCCCTGCGCGCCTATCGAGCTGAGCAATTTGTCATACTCATTGGGTACGGTATAGCCTGCGGCAACATTGGAGAGTGAGTCGATCTTCTTGTAGATGGTCGCCCTCTTCTCAATATTCGCAGTTGAACGGTACTGTTCGTAGAGTTCAGTAATCTTTTCAAGCTCGACATGCTCCTTTTCATAGTCAAGCGAGCCAAGGGAATCAGTTC
Source organism: uncultured Chlorobiaceae bacterium (assembly GCA_903929845.1). Taxonomy (GTDB): domain Bacteria; phylum Bacteroidota; class Chlorobiia; order Chlorobiales; family Chlorobiaceae; genus Chlorobium. The sequence goes on from CAIYWF010000217.1 coordinate 979, forward strand.
CCTTGAAGAGCATGTGCTCAAGATAGTGCGCAAGACCGGTTGTCTCTGCCGGGTCATTTTTGCTGCCAGCCCGAACAGCAATAGAGGTGTAGATTCTTGGCTCGTCATGGTAGGGGCTCATGTAGACGGTCAGCCCGTTTTTAAGCGTATAAATTCTAGTGTGGAGGGAATCTCCAGGAACTGTGGTGTATGGGTAAGATTTGACTTCTTTTATCATGGGTATACAGGAAATTAAATGCAGAAAAAGTGTCACTATGATGAACATTGGGACACTGCGCTTCATACATGGTTGAAAATGATCCGGCATCAAAAAAAGATAATAATGGGATTAAAAGCAGATAATTGCAACCGCCATAAATGACTTTTGTTCCAAAATAAGGAATTCATCCAGGCTGACGCTCTCAGAATCCGACCAATCTCATCATATTCTATCACAGGATGTGATCATCCATAGGCAAAACTCAATTGTACCTAATCTTACATATATTCTTGTCGAAGAACTAACAAAGAGCTTTAATAGTTCTTTGTAGAAGCTTGGGTCTAAGGTGGATGCACGAGATGTGCTGTGAAAATGTCAAAAGAGGAGCGTTGTTTATGCGAGAGAGCGAGGGCGGAACATATCGGCTTGTCAGTCCTTATCGTCCGGCTGGTGACCAGCCGAAAGCCATTGAGGAGCTCTGTGCGGGTGTACTGTCAGGGAATCCTTATCAGACGTTGCTTGGGGTGACCGGTTCCGGAAAAACTTTTACCGTTTCTAATGTCATTACCCGTGTCAATAAACCCGTGCTGGTGATGAGCCATAACAAGACTCTTGCTGCACAGCTTTATGGTGAACTCAAGCAGTTTTTTCCTGATAATGCGGTTGAGTATTTTATCAGCTACTACGATTTTTACCAGCCTGAAGCTTATCTCCCGGCTCTTGACAAATATATCGCGAAGGATCTGCGTATCAACGACGAGATTGAACGGCTTCGGCTGAAGGCCACCAGTGCCTTGCTGAGCGGCAGGAAGGATGTTATTGTGGTGAGTTCAGTCAGTTGTATTTACGGGCTGGGTTCTCCTGAAGACTGGAAAGCGCAGATTATTGAACTGCGTTCCGGGATGGAAAAAGATCGGGATCTCTTTCTGAAAGAGCTGATTGCCCTCCATTATATTCGTGACGATGTTCAGCCTGCTTCTGGTAAGTTCCGGGTAAGGGGAGACATTATCGATCTTGTGCCTGCACATGAAGAGCTTGCTCTCAGAATTGAGTTTTTTGGCTCCGGGATTGAAAGCATTCAGGCCTTTGATATTCATAGTGGAGAGGTGCTCGGTGTTGATGATTACGCCTTCATCTATCCAGCCCGGCAGTTTGTTGCTGATGAGGATAAGCTTAAAGTTGCCATGCTTTCTATTGAAAACGAGCTTGCAGAGAGATTGAACTTTTTTCGTTCAGAAAACCGCTTTCTCGAAGCTCGCAGGATAGAAGAGCGCACCCGTTACGATCTTGAGATGATGAAAGAGCTTGGCTACTGCTCCGGCATTGAGAATTACTCACGTCATCTTTCAGGACGTCCTGCAGGCGAGCGGCCATGCTGTCTTCTTGACTATTTTCCTGATGACTATCTTGTGGTGATTGACGAATCGCATGTGACACTTCCGCAGATACGCGGCATGTTCGGAGGTGACCGTTCACGGAAAACTATTCTGGTCGAGCATGGTTTCAGGCTTCCGTCAGCTCTCGACAACCGTCCGTTGCGTTTCGAAGAGTTTGAGGAGATGGCGCCCCAGGTTATATGTGTCAGCGCCACTCCCGGTGATCACGAACTGCTCCGCTCTGGCGGTGTGGTCGTTGAGCTGCTTGTTCGTCCTACCGGTCTGCTTGACCCTCCGGTGGAGGTACGTCCGGTCAAAGGGCAAATTGACAACCTCTTGGCAGAAATCCGCGTCCATACAGCCAAAGGCCATAAGGTGCTTGTGATGACCCTGACCAAAAGGATGTCAGAAGACCTGCACGACTTTTTCAGAAAAACTGGTATCCGTTCGCGATATCTGCATTCAGAGATCAAGAGTCTGGAGCGGATGCAGATTCTCAGGGAGCTCAGGACTGGAGATATTGATGTTCTTGTCGGGGTAAACCTCCTGCGTGAAGGTCTCGATCTTCCGGAAGTTTCTCTCGTTGCTATTCTTGATGCTGACAAGGAGGGTTTTTTACGCAACACCCGTTCGTTGATGCAGATTGCCGGTCGAGCCGCCCGCAATCTCGACGGTTTTGTGGTGCTCTATGCCGATGTGATTACCCGATCCATTCGTGATGTGCTTGATGAAACAGCAAGGCGTCGTACCATCCAGCAGCAATACAACGAAGAACATGGCATTACACCACGTTCAATCATAAAGTCGGTTGACCAGATTCTCGATACCACAGGGGTTGCTGATGCCGAGGAACGTTACAGAAGAAGGCGTTTTGGTCTTGAGCCAAAACCGGAAAGGGTACTTGCCGGTCTGATTGATACGCTGACCCCCGAGGCTGGGTATGCAATGGTTGCAGAACTCCGGCTTGAAATGCAGGAGGCGGCAGTCCAGATGGAGTATGAAAAAGCTGCATATCTTCGTGATGAGATCACCAGGCTTGAACAGGCCCTGCAACGGCAGCCATCCGGGGGGTGATTTTGTCTGCTGTTTGTTTATAAGTTGGGGAGAACATTATATATTAAGGGTCATTTTCCTCCCTTATTTGCTATGCCATTCACTACAGTTTGTCTGAAATGTTAGCCCAGATTGAAAAAGGTCATTACAATAAGCTCCACGAGATTCTCCAGCTCTCACGCAAAAATCTCAAAAATTTTGATGAATCGCTGATTCAGCGGGCTTTTTTTATGTGCTACCGGGCTCATGAGGGAGAAAAGAGGGCTTCAGGTGAGCCGTTTTTCTACCATCCGGTCGAAGTTGCCACCATTTTGCTCAATGAACTTCCCCTTGATGGCGTTTCTGTTGCGGCGGCACTTTTACATGATGTAATTGAGGATAGTGGCTATACTTATGAAGACATTGTCGCCGAACTGGGGGTTGAAGTAGCTGATATTGTTGAAGGGCTCACCAAGATCTCCGGAATCATGATCAACCGTGAGAATACCCAGGCGGAAGGTTTTCGTAAAATGCTGCTCTCGATGGTCAAGGATATCAGGGTTATTCTCATCAAGTTCTGCGACCGTCTGCACAACATGAGGACGCTTGAGTCGCTCCCGGAGCACCGCCGTCTGAAGATTGCTCTTGAGACTCGGGATATATACGCTCCTCTTGCACATCGGTTTGGCCTTGGAAAAATGAAGGTTGAATTCGAAAACCTTGCACTCAAGTTTATCGATCCGGAGATGTACGATTTTATGCAGCAGAAAATTCGTATTGGCAAGGGAGATCGGGTCAACTACCTCAACAAAATGATTGAGCCTATCAAGGCTGATCTTGAACAGCAAGGGTTCAAGGTTGAGGTGCAGGGACGGGCAAAGCATCTTTTTTCGATATACAACAAGATGCGCAACAAGAACAAGAGCTTTGAGGATATTCACGATCTTTACGGTATCAGAGTGATTATTGATACGGAGCGTATTGCAGAATGCTTTTCAGTCTACGGGTTTATCACACAGAAATATCCCCCGGTTCCACAGTACTTCAAGGATTATATTTCAATACCCAAGCATAATGGATATCAGTCACTGCATTCTGCCATTATCGGCCCGAGGGGCCATATGGTTGAACTGCAGATTCGTACCATGCGCATGCATGAGTTTGCTGAGCTTGGTGTAGCTGCCCATTGGCGATACAAGGAAAAAATTTCAAGGGATGATGCAAACATTGATTCTTTTCTTCGCTGGGCGAGAGAGTTGATCAAGGATGCAGACTCTGCAGCCGCATTTATGGAGGGGTTCAAGCTTAACCTCTATCATGACGAGATCTACGTTTTCACTCCAAAAGGAGATATGAAAACCATGCCGGCAGGTGCCACGCCGATAGATTTTGCTTATGCTATTCATACTGAGGTTGGCAACGGCTGTATCGGGGCCAAGG
>CAIYWF010000218.1 GCA_903929845.1 uncultured Chlorobiaceae bacterium
GCATGGAATTAATATATTGATTAATTCCTTATAAAACAAATGCTTTGACGTAATTTACATGGGTACAAAACACACAAAATCGCTGTATTTTATCACAAATCAATAGATTATGTGGTTTTTGGCTGGGGAACTTCGGGTTAACCCCTCGATGACCTGATCGTCGAGGGGTATTTAACGGAGGCATAACGTTTCAATTCCTTATTCTGGGTTATAATTCAAAACAGGCGCCAGCCACTTTTCAGCATCATTCAAGCTCATTCCTTTTCGCTCTGCGTAATCCTCAACCTGGTCTTTTCCGATTTTTCCAAGTACAAAGTATCGCGCTGCAGGGTGCGCGATGTAGAGGCCGCTGACTGAGGCTGCCGGGTTCATGGCGAAGGTTTCGGTCAGTGTGATGCCGGTGTTTGCTTCAGCATTTAACAAGGTGAAAAGCTCGGACTTTTCGGTGTGATCAGGGGTTGCGGGGTAGCCTGGCGCAGGACGGATGCCTTGGTACTTTTCTGCCAGCAGCTCATCGATACGGTGCGACTGGCGCTTCAGCTCAGGATGACAGGCACACTTTTTCGCGCTCTTCTCCGTGACTTCGTATCCCCAGAGTTCGTGCCGTACCCGCTCATGCAGCATTTCAGCAAAAGCCTCTGCCAGACGATCGGCAAGAGCCTGTGTCATGATGCGGTGATAGTCGTCATGATCGTCACTGAACTGTTTGAGCACTTTTTCGATGCCAAGACCTGCTGTGACGGCAAATCCGCCAATGTAGTCCTGAACTCCCGATTCTGTGGAAGCGATAAAGTCGGCAAGTGCGAGATTTGGTTCACCCGCGCTCTTCTCCTGCTGCTGGCGGAGGGTGTGGAGTGTCATCAGTACAGCAGAGCGGCTTTCGTCCGCATAAATCTCAATGTCGTCTCCGTTGCTGTTGGCCGGAAAGAGTCCCGCAACACCTCTCAGACCGAGCAGTTGCTCTTTTTCAATCCGGTCGAGCAGTTTGTTGGCATCGTCAAGGAGTTTTGTTGCTTCTGTGCCGTACTTCGCATCGTCAAGAATCTGCGGGTAGCGTCCGTGCAGTTCCCATGCCATGAAAAAGGGTGTCCAGTCGATGTAGGGACGCAACTCTTCGACGGTAACATTTTCCAGCAGGGTAATGCCCGGTTTCAGCGGTTTGTACACCGTTGGTTGCAGTGAAGCGTGATTCATGCGGGCATCAGCAAGGGAAAAATATTTTTTTGAGGCGTTGTTCGACGAGTGGCTCTCTCTCAATCCCGCCTGCTCTTTTTTGAGTGCGATAATATAGTTTGGGCTGAGGGCCGGATTGAGAAGGCTGTTGACCACAGGAACGCTCCGTGATGCATCAAGAACCTGAACAACCGCTCCAGAATAGACAGGCGCAATTTTTACTGCGGTGTGCATTCGTGAAGTGGTGGCCCCACCGATCAACAGCGGTATCTTCATGCCAAGACGTTCCATTTCGCTGGCGACATGAACCATTTCATCAAGCGACGGAGTGATGAGGCCACTCAGCCCAAGCAGGTCAGCCTTTTCGCGCTCGACCGCTTCAAGAATTTTTTCGCAGGGCATCATGACGCCGATATCAACAACTTCGTAGTTATTGCAGGCCAGCACAACCGCGACAATATTTTTACCAATGTCGTGCACGTCACCCTTGACCGTTGCCAGAAGTACCTTTGCAGCAGCGCGGGTGTCCTTGTTCTTTTCCTTCTCTGCGGCGATATAGGGCAGAAGGCAAGCGACCGAGCGCTTCATGACGCGGGCGCTTTTCACCACCTGCGGCAGGAACATCTTGCCCACCGCAAAAAGGTCGCCGATGGCGTTCATGCCATCCATCAGTGGCCCCTCAATGACCTGAAGCGGGCTTGGGTAGAGCTGGCGTGCCTCTTCGGTATCCTCTTCGATAAACTCGACAATACCTTTAATCAGCGCGTGGCGCAACCGCTCTTCAACCGGAGCGCTCCGCCACTCTGCAGCTTTGGCTTCGATTTTGTCTCCGCCAGTGGTAATGGTTTCGGCAAAGCTGACCAGCCGTTCCGTAGCGTCAGGGCGACGGTTTAGCAGCACATCCTCCACCCGCACCAGCAGTTCAGGCTCAATATCCTGATAGATAGCAAGCTGACCGGCATTGACGATACCCATGTCGAGCCCCGCACGGATGGCGTGATAGAGGAAAGCGGCGTGCATGGATTCACGTACAGTTTCGTTGCCACGGAAAGAGAAAGAAACGTTGCTGATACCGCCGGAAACCTTGGCATAAGGGAGGTTCTTTTTGATCCAGCGGACGGACTCAATGAAATCAACTGCGTAGTTGTTGTGCTCATCAATGCCGGTAGCAACGGTCAACACGTTGGGATCAAAAATAATATCCTCTGGTGGAAAGCCGACCTCCTGTGTCAAAATATCGTAGGCGCGTTTGCAAATTTCAATGCGGCGCTCGTAGTTGTCGGCCTGTCCCTGTTCGTCAAAAGCCATCACCACAGAGGCAGCGCCGTACTGTAAAACTTTACGGGCTCTCTCTTTGAAAAGCTCCTCACCCTCCTTGAGGCTGATAGAGTTGACAATGCTTTTGCCCTGCACGCATTGCAGGCCGCTTTCAATAACCGACCATTTCGAACTGTCGATCATTACCGGCACGCGGGAGATTTCCGGCTCAGAGGCGATCAGGTTGAGAAACTCTTTCATCACCTTTTCAGAGTCGAGCATTCCCTCATCGACATTGACATCAATCACCTGTGCGCCGCTCTCTACCTGCTGGCGAGCAATGGAAAGAGCTTCATCATAGTTGCCCTCCTTGATGAGACGGGCAAATTTTTTCGATCCGGTGACGTTGGTGCGCTCACCGATGTTGATGAAGCCCGTTGTTTCGTTGACGAAGAGGGGTTCAAGGCCGGAGAGTTGCAGCTCATGTTTTTTTGCAGGGTGTTTGCGTGGCTGAAGATTCTTGACCGCTTCCGCAATTGCCTTGATATGCTGTGGTGTGGTGCCGCAGCATCCACCGACGATATTGACAAATCCAGAGGTGGCAAAATCGGCAATCTGGGCGGCCATATATTCCGGCGAGTCGTCATACTCTCCGAACTCATTTGGGAGGCCTGCATTCGGATAGACGCTCACATAACTTTCAGCAATGCCCGCCATTGCCGCAATGAAGGGGCGCATTTGCTTTGAGCCAAGCGCACAGTTCAGCCCGATGGAGAGAAGATCAGGCAGGTGGGCAATGGATGTCCAGAAGGCCTCGGTGGTCTGGCCGGAGAGGGTGCGACCGCTTGCATCCACCACCGTGCCGGAGACCATCACCGGAACGCGCCAGCCGGTGCGGTCGAAAAACTCTTCAATGGCAAAAAGAGCGGCCTTGCAGTTCAGGGTGTCGAAGACGGTCTCAACGAGCAGCAGGTCAACTCCTCCCTCCATCAAACCTTCAAGCTGAACAATGTAGTTATCGACCACTTCACGGAAGGTGACGGCGCGGTAACCGGGACGGTTGACATCGGGGGAGAGTGAGAGCGTCTTGTTGGTCGGGCCGATGGAACCGGCCACAAAGCGTGGTTTGTCGGGAGTTTTTGTGGTATAGTCGTTGGC
>CAIYWF010000219.1 GCA_903929845.1 uncultured Chlorobiaceae bacterium
GGGATGAACCTCTTGACGCAGTAGTTCACGAACATGGAATCATTCGATACACTTAATTTTTATTGTTTGGTATGCTGAAAGACCCGGTGTCGGATTTTTTTGATACCTCCTTGTATGTCAACAGGGAGCTGAGCTGGATCTACTTCAATCAGCGAGTGCTTGAAGAGGCGTTTAATCCCGAGTTGCATCCTCTGCTGGAAAGGGTAAAATTCATCTCCATTTTCAGTTCAAACCTGGATGAATATTTCATGATACGTGTTGCTGGTATTGAGGAACAGTATCAGGCGGGCATTCAGGATCGAACGATTGATGGCTATACACCCGCAGAACAACTCGACAAGATCCGCTCGATGGTTTTGCAGCAGCTCAGTGAAAGAAATGAGTGTTTTTATCATGATTTGGTGCCCGCGCTGCAAAAGGAGGGCATAGAGTTTGTTCGGATTTCAGAATTGTCGGCAACACAGCAGCGCGCCTTGAGCCACTATTTCCGCAAGGAGATTTTTCCTGTACTGACTCCACTTGCTTTCGATACAGGTCATCCGTTTCCGTTTATGTCGAACCTGTCCCTGAACCTTGCCATTGAGCTTGAAGATGAGGAGAGCAGGTCACTGAAGTTTGCCCGCGTGAAAGTGCCGAGCATTCTCCCCCGACTTCTCCTGCTCAACAATATCAAGGGATTTCATGATGATGACGGAATCATAAGATTTATCTGGATAGAAGATCTTGTTGAAAGCAATCTGTCTCACCTGTTTCCGAAAATGCGGATTATACAATCGCATCTTTTCAGATTGATTCGGGATGCGGATATTGAAATTGAGGAGGATGAAGCGGGCGATTTGTTGAAAACTATCGAACAGGGACTCCGCTCAAGCCGTTATGGAAAAGTTGTTCGACTCGACATCACCCCTGCAATGCCTCTTTCTGTACGAAAACTGCTTATAAAAAATCTTGAGGTCGCTGAAAGAAACGTTTATGAAATAAATGGTGCGCTTGGACTCGGCTGTCTGATTGATCTCCTGAAGATCGAACGGCCCGATTTGAAAGATGAGCCTTTTGTTCCCTATAACCGGATTGAGGAGGAGTTCAGTACAAATATCTTCAAGATGATAAGGGCTAAAGATATTTTGCTCTACCATCCCTATGATTCGTTTCAGCCCGTCGTCGATTTTCTCAATCAGGCAGCCCTTGATCCTGATGTACTGTCAATAAAGCAGACTCTTTACAGGGTCGGCAGCAATTCGCCAATTGTCGAGGCTTTGATGATGGCGGCTGAAGAGGGTAAACAGGTTGCTGTTCTGGTGGAACTCAAGGCAAGATTTGACGAAGAGAATAATATTGTCTGGGCTCGTGCGCTTGAGGACGTCGGCGTGCATGTCGTTTACGGCCTGCCCCGACTGAAAACTCACGCAAAGCTTACCCTGATTGTTCGACGTGAACAACACAAACTGAAACGGTACCTTCATCTTGGCACAGGGAACTACAATCCGGCAACAGGGAAGATCTATACCGATTACAGCCTGTTTACAACCAATGAACAACTTGCCAACGATGTCGCAGAACTGTTCAACGCGCTGACCGGGTATTCCAAACACACCGGATACAGAAAACTCCTTGTTTCGCCGATCAATACCAGAAAAAGAATTATTGAGATGATCGAGAGGGAAGTCGAATGGATCGGTAAAGAGAACAAGGGAAGAATAATCATGAAAATGAATGCCCTTGTGGATGCTCAAACCATCCAAGCGCTCTACAGAGCATCCTGTGAAGGTGTGAAAATCGATCTTGTCGTTCGTGGAATTTGCTGCCTCAAGCCCGGCATTCCGGGAGTCAGTGAACATATCCGGGTAATTAGTGTCATTGGACGTTTTCTTGAGCACAGCAGAGCATACTACTTTTATAACGGAGGCAAAGAAGAGCTTTATCTTGGAAGCGCCGATATCATGCCAAGAAACCTCGACGATCGGGTTGAGGCGATTTTTCCGGTGTTCGATAAAATATTAATTCAGGTCGTCAAATCTGATCTTGAGCTGATTTTGGCCGATAATGTCAAAGCATGGCAGATGCATGCCGATGGCACCTACTCACGGATTATCAATGATGCCCCTCAACTAAATAGTCAGGCTCTCTTTATATCCAGGTCTGTCCAGAAAAAAACTTCATCAAAATTTAACGTCAATGAATTATGAAAATAGCAGTTGGAAGTGATCACGCCGGGTTTGAATTCAAAAAAACGGTACTTTCCTGGCTTGAACGAAACGGCTATGAGATCAACGATATGGGGCCGCAGAATGAAGAGACTGTAGACTATCCCGATTTTGCCCGCAAAGTTGCGTTTGCTGTTGCCGAAGGGCAATGTGATTCCGGCATTCTGCTTTGTGGTACAGGCATTGGTGTCTCAATTGCCGCAAACAAAGTCAAGGGTATTCGTGCAGCTCTTGCCTGCAACCCTGAGTTTGCAATACTTGCCCGTCAGCATAATAATGCCAATATTCTCTGTCTCCCCGCACGCTTTACTGATACTGTCACTATTGAAAAAACCCTTCACAACTGGTTTAGCACCGATTTTGAAGGTGGGAGGCATGAAAAAAGAGTGAATAAAATTGAGCCATGCTGTTAAATAAGTGTATAGCGGATAGTCTTGACACAAGCTTTCCGTTTTTTTTAGATACCGACCTGGTTGCGGATGTTCTTGCCCTCATGCAGGAGAAAGGAGTTGAAAGTGCTTCACTCCTGCATGAGGGAAAAGTTGCGGCAATGGTGACAATCCTTGATCTGCTTCCTGCTCAGGAGTCAAGAAAACGGCTCATGGATCTGAAGCTTCAACATGCTTGCAGCATTGGACTCCATGAGCATCTTTTTGAAATAGTTGTGAGAATGGATTCATTCCCATACCAGTTCATTCCTGTATCGGGGGAGGGCGGAGATTATGTTGGTGTTATACAAAAGACGGCTCTTTTGGAACATATTGCCACTGTTTTTCATTTACGAGAAGAGTGCATGACCCTTGAACTGGATGTACCATCTTATGACCTCAAGCTCTCCGAGATTATTGCCACTCTCGAAAAAAACGACGCTACGGTATTGAGTTTTGGCATCTATCCTGCAGCTCCGGATGGTGACGGCCTCGTTGTGACATTCAGACTTCAGATGCATGATTTCTATCGTCTGGTATCAAATCTGAAAAAATATGGCTATATGATCCGCTACACGTCACCCTTTTCTGCAAAAGATGATGAGATGAGAGAAAAGGCGCTTGAGTTTATCAGGTTTATGGATATGTAAAGCATCATGAAAAGAGTTATAATCGTAAACTATTGCAAAAGAAGATGATTGCATGAAAAGAGAACACTCTGTCGAGCTTGTTGACCGGATTCGGGAAAATTCAGCAGAAATTTTTTCAGAAGTTGTTTCATTGCGCAGGGATATTCATCGTCACCCCGAACTTGCTTATGAAGAGGTGAGAACCACCGCGCTGATAAAGGACTATCTCCTTAATCTCGGTATCACCCCTGAACCATCCCTGCTTGAAACTGGAGTTGTTGCGGTCATTCGAGGCGGCAGTAAAACTGCCAGAAACAATCTTGTCGCATTACGTGCGGATATTGATGCTCTTCCTCTTCATGAAGAGAACATGCATGGCTTCTGTTCCCTTGAGTCTGGAAAAATGCACGCCTGTGGTCATGACATGCATACTGCCATGCTTCTTGGCGCAGCCAATATTCTCTCAAGGATAAAGGATGAGCTTGCAGGTGATGTGCTTCTCGTGTTTCAGCCAGCCGAAGAAAAAGCACCTGGAGGGGCAAAGCCACTCCTCGATGCAGGTCTCTTCAGACAGTTTAAGCCGTCAGCAATTATCGGTCAGCACTGCTTTCCAAGTGTTGAGAACGGGAAAGTAGCTCTGTGCAAAGGGAGCTTTATGGCAGCGGCTGATGAACTGTACTTTACAGTGACAGGGCAGGGAGGTCATGCGTCTGCACCACATAAAGCGGCTGATCCTGTTCTTGCCGCAGCTCATATCATTACAGCAGTTCAGCATCTTGTCAGCCGGGTCGCCCCTCCTTATGAACCAGCAGTTGTTTCAATAGCATCCATTCATGGCGGCAATGCAACAAATGTCATTCCCCGCCAGGTGACCATGTCGGGTACGATGAGGACCATGAATGAGGAGGTTCGATCACTGCTTCAGGAAAGGTTGCGCCAGACCGTCACACATATAGCTACAGCGCTTGGCGTTGAGGCGGAACTTGAGATCCGGCAAGGTTATCCTGTACTCTACAACAATCCAGATGTGACAGAAAAGGCGGAGAAAATCTGCACAGAATATCTTGGCCGTGAGAATGTGCTTACTTGTGAGTCTATAATGACCGCAGAAGATTTTGCCTACTATCTTCAGGAGTGTCCCGGAACATTCTGGCAAATCGGAACGGGCATGGGAAATAACGATAAAAGCAATACTCTCCATTCTCCAACCTTTGATCCAGAAGAGCGAGCCCTCGAAACAGGAAGCGGGTTGCTTGCTTATGCAGCCTTTCGCATCCTGGAATCAGCCTGACTATTTTTCTTTTTCTCCATTAACAGAAAAAGGCGCCTTGTGACGCCTATTTCTGTTGGAGACAGAGAAAATTATGCTTTTCCGTCAGACCCGAGAACATTATTGATCTTGTGGGCGTAGAGCTTTTTGAGAGCATCACGAGCTGGGCCAAGATATTTTCTTGGATCAAACTCTTCAGGTTTTTCGTCAAAGACTTTGCGGATTGCAGCGGTCATGGCAAGGCGGCCATCAGAGTCAATATTGATTTTACAGACTGCAGATTTGGCGGCAAGACGAAGCTGATCTTCACTGATACCAATGGCATCTTTCATTTTTCCACCATGTTCATTGATCATCTTAACCAGCTCTTGTGGGACGGAAGAAGAGCCGTGCAGCACAATAGGAAATCCGGGAATACGTTTTTCAATTTCAGTCAGAATATCAAGACGAATTTTGGGATCTTCACCGGGTTTGAACTTGAAAGCGCCATGTGAGGTGCCAATGGAAATAGCAAGACTGTCTACACCTGTTTTTGCAACAAAATCTTCAACCTCTTCCGGCTGAGTATAAGTATGATGTGCAGCAGAGACTTCGTCTTCAATGCCGGCAAGCACTCCGAGTTCCCCCTCGACAGTGACATCAAACTGGTGGGCAAACTCAACAACTTTTTTGGTGAGTGCGACGTTCTCTTCATAAGGGAGATGAGAGCCATCAATCATGACCGAAGAGAACCCTGATTCAATGCAGTCAACGCAGAGTTCGAACCTGTCTCCATGGTCAAGGAGAAGCACAAGAGGAATCGGAGATCCTAGTTCAGCAGCCTAAGCAACCGCTCCCTGGGCAAGGAAGCGAAGCAGGGTTTCGTTGGCATAGCTTCTTGCACCTTTGGAAACCTGAAGAATTACGGGGGATTTTGTCTCAACACAGGCCTGTATGATTGCCTGCATCTGTTCGAGATTATTGAAATTGTATGCAGGAATGGCATAACCTCCCGATACAGCTTTACTGAAAAGTTCGCGGCTGTTAACAAGACCGAGTTCTTTATAACTGATTTTTTTCTTTTGCATTGAACGCTCTCCTTTTATTTATTATTATATGCCGTAATTATTCAAGGGATACCTCTCGGTTATGGTTTCTCATTTGTTTTGTAATATATGTATATTTGTCTTCTCATTCAAAAATAGCTTCTACACTGTCGTCGAACCTTTGATCATTGTAACATTAACCATGAGTAGAAAAAGTCTGCTTCTCATTACTGTTGTTTTGGGAAGCGCTATACCGGTATTTGCCGGAAATGTTGCTAAATCAGTTCCAGCCGTAACCGTTACTCTCCGACCAACTGCGGCCGAAGAGGAGGCCGGTAAATATATCAGTCAGTCCCTTCTCCAGAAACACTATAGAAAGATATCAGTCAATGACTCTCTTTCCCAACAGATATTCAATCGCTATATCGACAATCTTGACGGCAGCAAAAGCTATTTTTTAGCAAGTGAGATTGAAAGTCTCCGAAAATATTATGGAAGCCGGATTGAAGGTGAACTTCTTTCTGGAAAATCAGATGCAGGTTTTGGCGTCTATAATTTTTTTCTGAAACGGGCTAAAGAAAAAATGCGGTATATGAAGGCAACCGTCGATACCGTGCGCTTCAACTTCTCAATACCAGAAACTCTTGACCTTGATCGCAAGACAGATCCCTGGCCTTCCGACAGGCGTCAGCTTACCGATTTATGGAAAAAAGAGCTGAAATACCAATGGATCAATCAGAAATATTCCGGAGAAAATAGCAAGACTATCCGGGAAGCTCTTGCAAAAAGATTTACTAATCGCCTGAATCTTCTTAATCGCCAAAAGCCGGAAGATGCTTTTCAAGCATATACTTATGCGGTGACAACCTCGTTTGATCCTCACACAAATTATCTCTCTGCGGATGAGTACGAAAATTTTCAGATCGACATGAGCCGATCACTTGAAGGAATCGGCGCCAAACTTCAGGTCGAGAGCGAGTATACTGTGGTCAGTGAGATTATTCCCGGAGGTCCAGCATTCAAAAGCAGTTTATTGAAAAAGGGAGATAAAATTATCGGTGTTGGTCAAGGAAAAACATCTGAGATTGTTGATGTTACTGGATGGCGAATCAATGAGGTTGTAAAATTGATCCGAGGCAAGAAAAACACTTTAATTCGTCTGAAAATTCTGCCAGCAAGTCAAGGAGGCCGAGGTCCAGCAAAAATAGTTCAACTCATTCGAGAAAAGATCAATCTGGAGGAACAGGAGGCCAAAAAAAGCGTTATTACAAAAAATGGCCAAAAAATCGGAGTGATTACCATTCCATCATTTTACCTTGATTTTGAAGGTCAGCAACAGAATACCGGTACTTATAACAGCACAAGCCGTGATATAACCCGGATTCTGAACGAACTGAATGTTGAGCATGTTGATGGCATTGTCATTGATCTTCGTGACAACGGTGGCGGTTCACTTGAAGAGTCTGTGAATGTCACTGGGCTCTTTATTCCAACTGGTCCAGTGGTACAGGTAAGTAATTCAACAGGCGGAAAAATGGTTCTCAGGGATGAAGATCGACGGGTACTCTATACTGGCCCACTTGCGGTACTTGTTAACCGCTACAGCGCTTCGGCATCCGAAATTTTTGCTGCTGCAATTCAGGATTACAGTCGAGGGGTTATCATCGGTGAGAGAACATTCGGCAAGGGAACCGTTCAGAGTATCATCAAACTTACACGGCCCTTCAGTTTTTTTGGAAAGCCCGAACTGGGAGAATTAAAACTTACTGTAGCAAAGTTTTACCGTATTTCCGGAGGAAGTACTCAACATAAAGGTGTTGTGCCGGATATTGTGATGCCTTCTATGATTGATACATCGATTGTTGGCGAGGATACCTATACCAGCAGCTTGCCTTGGAGTACCATCTCTCCGTCGTTTTATCGCCCGACAGCAGAGATAAGCCAGGAAGACCTTGTCATACTGCGGCAAAAACAGCAAGAACGGTCTTCGAAAAACCGCCAGTACCAAGCCTATTTACATGATCTGAACACCCTTAACCGGATACGAAAAAAAAGGATGGTATCGCTCCAGGATTCATCCTTTAAATCGGAAATAGAAACGATCAAACACATTGAGGGGCTATGGGTTCATGACCAGGATTCAACCAAAAATATAAACAAGGATCTGCTTCTCAACCAGTCGGTGTCAGTTGTTTCTGATATGGCAGAGCTCAAGAGCGTGCAGCGACAAACGGTTACCCGTACCTTGCCCTCGTTGAATTAAGGCTTATTGAAAGAAAATCATGCGGCGCGCGTAATAATCGAAAAGGTGAGAAGAATATCGCTATGTTGTTTTTTGTACTTTTAACAGGTATGAGCGAATTAAAAAAGCACTGGCAGATGTTGAAAAAGAGTTAAATAATGCTCTTGAGGCTGGCGTGTCAAAAGATGAACAAAAAATTGCTTGCAAGAATAAACATAAAAATCTATACAGGATTACATGCATAAAAAGATATTGTTTCTAAAAAAATATTTAAAAGATCCCCAAAGTATTGGTTCAGTAATACCTTCTTCAAAGTTTTTAGGAAAGGCTATTTTTAAATCAATCAAGGAATTAGACCAAGCGAATATTATTGAGATCGGTGCAGGAACGGGTGCAATCACAAAGCATATATCAAGTTTAAACCCATTATTGGTTGAAATCGATCAGGAATTTTGTGACTTGCTTCGTCAAAACTATCCTCATTTGAAGACGGTTAATTCGTGTGCATTGGAACAGTTAAAAAAAGTGGATGAGCGGTTTGGACTGGTGCTTTCAATTCCTCTTATTAACAATCCATTTAAATTATCATTTATTCCCATTATAAGTACTCTTTACGGTCAGGGCTTGTTGAAGTGGTGTGTTATGTACACTTATGGCCTCAATGATCCGCTCGGGGAAGTTAACTTTCAGAGCAAAGTTAGGAGAAGGTTTATCATGAAAAATATTCCACCTGCATCAGTCTGGGTTTATTCATAAGATCATCATACACTACAATGATTCGAAGAAGTTTGCTTCTCATTATTTTGGCGCTTGGATTTGCTTTTCCTGTTATTGCAGGAAATACGAGAAAACCCACTTCGACTCAGACGGTGACTACTCTCAAACCGACTGCTTTGGAAACGGAGGCTTGTAAATATATCAGTCAATACCTTTTGCAAAACCACTATAGAAAGGTGGCTGTTAACGATTCACTGTCACTTCAGATATTTAATCGTTATATCGACAATCTTGACGGCAGTAAAAGCTATTTTGTGGCAAGTGATATTGAACGCTTCAGGCAGATGTATGGAAACAAGATTGATGACGAATTTCTTGCTGGAAAGGCAA
>CAIYWF010000220.1 GCA_903929845.1 uncultured Chlorobiaceae bacterium
ACGTTATATCGTCAACTGCCTTGAAGACTCTGCCATGCAGAACAAAATCATGCCCATTGGAGGGCCTGTAAAGCCGATTACTCCTGTCGAACAGGGTGAGATGCTCTTTGAGCTTCTCGGCCGCCCTACAAAGTTCAAAAAAATGCCGATACAGATGTTCGATGTGATCATTCCAGTGGCGAGTCTGTTCGCAAAGATTTTTCCGAAACTGGAAGACAAGGCTGAGTTTGCCCGTATTGGCAAGTACTACTGCTCGGAGTCCATGCTGGTGCTCAATCCGCAAACGGGGAGATATGATGCCGATATAACGCCATCCTTCGGTAGCGATACCTTGCGGGATTTCTACAAGCGAGTGCTAAAAGAGGGTTTGTCAGGACAGGAGCTTGGAGAGCACTCCATGTTCTGAGGCACGGGAGGATAGTTGTCTATGCGCCTGTCTTGTTGTGCAAATCCTGAGTCAGGACATCAATATGTTGGCTCAGCTCTTTTATGAGTTTGGTCATTTCCGTATTCTGTTGAAGCAACTCCATGATTTGATCAGCCTGTTGTGATGCCAATTTTTGCCGATCTTCGCTTGCTATGGCCAGGGCTTCCCGATGTTGTGCGTCGGCATCGGCGTGTGCTTTGTCACGGTCTGCTTGTCGTGTCTGTGCCAGCAAAATAAGCGGGGCTGCATAGGCCGCCTGAAGACTGAATGCGAGATTAAGCAAGATAAACGGGTAGACATCGAACTTGGTATATCCAAGAGCGTTCAGTAAAATCCAGATAGCCACTACTGCGGTTTGCCCGATAAGAAAAACCGGTGTTCCAAAAAAACGGGCGAAGGCTTCTGCTTTTAAAGAGAACCAATCGTCTCCGAAAACAGAGCCAAGGTGAAGATGTGGAAGATGGAAGCGGAAATAATTATCAGGGATTTCACCGGGTAAGGTATGTTTCGATTTTTTCGAGGTCGGTTCCGTATTCATGATTGAGCTGATTTTATTCTTCGAAAAAATACAAGAGATCCATGGTTTTAGGGAAACAAGCACGCATTCATATCATACAAAATATAGTAAAATAAAGTAAAGTGTAGCAATGGGGTATAATCGATCAACTTGTGATTTCCAATCAAATTATTGTTATTGAACACGATATGGATGTAAACGATAAGATGGCGCGCGCTTTGAAAGTTGTGGCAATATTTGAAGCATGTAAGGGCTTTTTGGTACTTTTTGCCGGGTTAGCTTTATTTTCCCTCATCCATCAGAATATTCAGAGTGTTGCCGAACAACTGGTCGGTCATTTGCACCTTAATCCAGCCAAACACATTCCAAGGATTTTTATTGAAGCCGCAGGTAGTCTGACAGACGGTCGTATGCTTCTTTTTGCACTTTTTGCATTGTTGTATTCTTCCATGCGGTTTGTTGAGGCTTATGGCCTTTGGTTCGCAAGGCGATGGGCGGAATGGTTTGCCTTGGTGAGCGGCAGTATTTATCTGCCAATTGAATTTTACGAACTTATGAAAGGTGTTTCAAGGCTCAAGATCATTTTTGTCTTGATAAACCTCCTGATTGTTTTTTATATGGCAATAATGCTCATACGAAATAGAAATGAATACCTGTCGGATCAAAAAAATGTTAATGCCTTTAAAGATGAGGGTTAAGGAAGACATACAATGCAATAAATCCATGCTGATTTTGTATGTGTGAGCTTGCCTTCTAATCGTTATATTGTTCCCCGAAAAAGCATTACCGTTTTTCCTGGTCTCGATGGTGGAATTGAGAAGTCGATAATTTATTAATAATAGGCAAGTTATGTATAAAGAGTTGGAACAGCTTTTGAATTGTGTTCAGCCTTCTGATCGTTCGCTTATCGGGGCGGCGCAGACTCATCTTGATGATCTTACCAAACCTCAGGGGAGCTTGGGGCGGCTTGAAGAGATAGCACTGAAATATGTTCTGGCGACTGGAGCGTTGACCCCTGTGCTTTCCAAAAAGAAAATATGCTGTTTTGCTGCTGACCATGGGGTTGCTGCTGAAGGTGTGTCGGCCTTTCCGGCAGAGGTGACGCCGCAGATGGTTTACAACATGCTCAGCGGTGGTGCAGCCATTAATGTGCTGACTCGTCATGTTGACGCTGATCTTGATGTTGTGGATATGGGTGTGAATCATGATTTTCCTGATCTGCCCGGTCTTGTGAAAAGAAAGGTGCGGTCGGGAAGTGCAAATATGGCGGCAGGTCCTGCGATGAATGAGGAAGATACGCTGAAGGCCTTGCTTTATGGAGCGGAACTTGCTGCTGAAGCTCATGAGGCAGGCTACTATCTGCTTGGAACAGGCGAGATGGGAATTGCCAATACCACTCCAGCTACGGCGCTCTATTCAGTACTGCTTGATGTGCCGGTTGAGAGTATCACCGGAAGGGGTACTGGTATTGATGATGAGCGTCTGCAACATAAGATATTGGTGATCAAGAGAGCCGTCGAGATCAATGCTTCTCGTTGCACGACGGCTTTTGGTACGCTTGCTGCGCTTGGTGGTTATGAAATTGCAGCCATAACCGGTTTTATTCTTGGCGCAGCCGCATGCAGGATTCCTGTTGTTGTTGATGGCTTTATCTCTTCTTCTGGAGCAGTGGCAGCCATCAAGCTTTGTCCTGCTGTGGATGATTATCTCTTTTTCAGCCATCTTTCCAACGAACAGGGGCACCGCTCGGTCATGCAGAAGCTTGGAGCACGGCCAATTCTTGATCTTGATCTCCGCCTCGGGGAGGGGACGGGCGCGGCTCTTGCCATGCAGGTTATTGAGGGCTCATTGAAAATCTATAATGAAATGGCGACGTTCAGCGCCGCAAGAGTCAGTGCAAAAAGCGGAGAGTAAGGGATGTTGAGAAGCCTTGTCACAGCGTTGAGAACGTTGACAGTGCTTCCTGTTCCAGGCAAGGATACTGAAACCTTCAGTAACTCGTTATTCTGGTTTCCGGTGGTTGGGTTATTGCTTGGTCTCCTGCAGGCTGCTTTTGGTCATATTTTAGCATGGAAAGAGCTTTCGGCAGCATTTGTTGTTCTGGGTGGTATTGCCTTGAACAGAGGAATGCACGCAGATGGTCTTGCCGATATGGCTGATGGATTCTGGGGAGGGCGAACGAGGGAGGCTGCACTGCGGATTATGAAAGATCCGAATGTTGGCTCTTTTGGGGCTATTGCTCTTTCCGGCATGATGCTGCTCAAATGGATTGCTGTGCTGAAGCTTCTTGAGTTCAGTGCTTATGAGGTCATTGCTGCAGGTGTACTGCTTGCACGTCTGGTGCAGGTTCTCCTTGCTTCATCTCTGCCTTACGCCCGCCGTGAAGTCGGCACAGCTCACTCCTTCGTGAACGGTGCTGGTCGCTTCCACATCGTGGTTACCTCCGCGTTGACGTTCCTTTTTCTTCTCCTTCTTTTTCATGACGATCTCTATGCGCTTTTAGCAGTGATACCAGCCGCATTTTCTGCAGGATTGTTGACTGGAGTGTTGAGTTATCGGAAAATCTGGGGAGTTACCGGTGATGTGCTCGGAGCCGGAAGCGAAGTAACCGAAGTGTTTGTCTGGATTGTTGGAGCGGTGTATTCCGGCTCGTATGGTTAAATATTTCGTTGCTGACGTCCAGCCTGACGTTTATTTTTTATGGATACAACTGAAATTACAAAGGAAGGATTTGATACCCCCAGTGTATCGCATACGGCTCTTCTTGTCATTGGCAGTGGAGCAGCAGGAATGTCTGCTGCTGTTGCCGCAAGACGAGCTGCAGAACATTCCGGCAAGAGTTGCTCAATAACGGTGCTTGAGCGGAATGCTTGTCCGGGAACAAAAATCAGAATATCAGGTGGCGGGAAATGCAATGTGACTCATCGGGGAACTCCAGCAGAGCTTCTTGAAAAGGGGTACCTTCGCCCGAATGAAAAGCGGTTTCTGCGATCTGCTTTATACAGCTTTGCAAACACAGATCTTCTTGACTTGCTGCGTTCTCGTGATGTTGAGACAGAGGAGAGGGCTGATGGGAAGGTATTCCCTTTGAGTGGAGATGCTTCATCGGTTGTTGTCGCTTTTGAGGAGTTGCTTCGTGAATCATCGGTGCGGCAGCTCTTTTCCTCTCGGGTTCGGAGTGTTGAGCGTCAGGGGACGCAGTTTCTTGTTACAACGGCTGCTGGAGCATCGTTGACGGCAGATGTTGTTATTCTGGCAACAGGTGGCGTTTCCTGGTCACGAACAGGCACAACGGGTGATGGCTTGGCGATTGCCCGAGCACTTGGTCACTCAATTAAAGACTCTTCGGCTGCGCTGGCGCCACTCTACACGATCAAGCCCCCTCCAGCGACATTGTCAGGGGTTGCCCTCCGTTCGGTTGCTCTTATTGCCACTGCTGGCGGCCGGAGTGTTGATCGTCGTGGCGACCTGCTTTTTACCCATCGTGGCTTCAGTGGGCCAGTAGCTCTGTCGCTATCTCGTGATATTGGAGAGTTCGCTACTCTTTTTGGGAGCGTTTCTCTTTTTGCGGATCTTTTTCCAGAACAGAGTGCAGCCGAACTTGAAGAGAAGTTTCTGTTTCAAGCTCGCAAGAGTGGCGCGCAGATGGTTCGGAAGTTTTTGCAAAGTTGCCCGATAGCTCCTCTTCGTGAGGCGTTAGCGCTTGCTCCTCATGGCACTATTCCGACGGCACTTCTTCCTTTTATCATGCGTCATGCTGCGTTGGAGAACGATGTCACCTGGAGTGGACTTGTCAGGGAGAAGAGGATGTCGTTGCTTGCTGTGCTTAAGCACTTGCCGCTTGGCAGTGTGCGAGAGGTGCCCCTTGATCAGGGTGAAGTTTCCGCTGGCGGGGTTTCGCTTGCAGAGGTGAACCCTAAAACCATGCAGTCAAGTATTGTTCCAAAACTTTTTCTTTGTGGAGAACTTCTCGATTACGCTGGTGAGATTGGCGGATTTAACCTGCAGGCAGCATTTTCGACCGGCTGGATGGCTGGCACCCATGCAATAGACAGTTGATAACAGCCTGTTGCATGGGGACTCTTTTTATCATCCACACGAATATGCTGGATCCTTGGTTTTCGGTTCCAGTTTTTTGACTTCAAAAGAGCAGTGTTCCATGTCGAAAGAGAACTTCGGGTTATCATGAAACATTACTCGCCTCTTTTCAAATCGTACCTTCATAGGAACACTTACTTTACGTTCGTCTCCGCAGACGTTGTTTTTTACTCCTGGCCTGAAGAGTTCGTCCTGTTTTTCCGGTGTTGAGACCTGTACGGCATGGTCCACGGTACTGAGTGCTTCAATAGAGCCATCTTCCGAAAGCTGTACAGAGTTGATATCACCGTGAATGCCGTTCGGTTCGTTATCGTATGATGTTATAGTTCCAATTGGTGTATCGAGGTCAATTTTTTTCAGTGGCTCAAAGGATCGGATTGCACCTGACTCGTAGAAGGCCAACCCTTTTCGAACTGTAATTTCTCCAATTGGTGAGTGTATCGTGAGGGTCTGACCGGGCCAGAGTGTTACGCTTTTTAGTGCTCCGCTTTCATAAAACTGCAGGCCGATCACTTTTGCACTCAGTGTACCCACTGGCGAATTAAAGGTAAGGGTGCTGGCAAGGGCAAATTCATTCTTCCACGACCAGAAGCCGCTCAGTTTGCCATCAAGAGGAAATATTCTTTTGATGCTCCCATTTTTATGAAAAGTAACCAGTTCAGCAGGGATTGCTCCAACCGGTGTCTCCAGTATGGTTTGCGACTGTAGTGCAATTGATTTCAGCGAACCATCCTTGTTGAAGTACATCGGTTTGACTGACCGACGTCCCATGTCTTCAGCTTTGTATTGAGGGACAAGGCTACCGTAAGGGGTTGTCAGGGTATTGTGTTGTGTGACAAGGCAGCCGTCCATTTTTCCATTGGAAAAGAGTGTCCGGAACTCCACTCCAGAAAGATCACCATAGAGAGTGCTGAGGTTTGTCATGATTATTGCGTTATAAGGTGTCAGGGTCACTTTTTCAACCCATTGCCTTTATTTAAGCAATAATCATGCCAAAGGGTAGTTTATTTTTAAGTATTTATTATATAAGTGATTAGGTATATCATATACTTAAAAACACAAGAAGACTTCCTTCCTTTATGTAGATAAAGACATAAGCGCTACGTTTTGGTATAAACCAGTGTTATCACTTATTTTCCGAACTTTGCTTTTGCTTTTCTGAAAGCTTTTTTAATGTCGCAAAGTGCTTGTTCGGCGCCATATCTCACTTCTACCCATGCTTCCTCGCTGCTGTGCAGGAGATCAGTAGTTTTTGCAGCAGCAGTTGCTCGATGCTGTTTCAATTCATCAATGCGTTGCTGAAGGGTTCGCGTTATTCGCTCAGCTTTTTTCTCAAGCTTTGCAATATCTCTATCCCACGACCTGAGTTTACGGTCGAAGTTGTCGATGAAGGATTTCCGGTTCATGTCGCTTTTTTGCTGTTATGTTGAAAGAATAATTTCAGAAACCTCTCTGAAAAAATAAGAACAACATTTTTTTATAATTCGTTTTTTGAAGTGTTTACAAAGCATGAAACCAGATTTATTAGTCAGGAGTGCCCCTGCATTTACAGCAGGAAGCTTATAATCGTTCTGGCGTGTCTATTATTTGTTGTCAAGTAGTCACTTACGACCAATATACTTCATCGAAATCGACAGTTCAAGATGTTTTGTATCAAGTGTAAACTCCGAATCTTTGAACTTTGGTCCGCCCATTCCTATTTTTGGATTGTTTGAAACACCGACACCTTCTTTTGGGATACCGAAAAAGTTTGTGTCCAGTTTTCCGTTGCTGTTTTCGTCATGCATGATGCTGACGGCGTATGTGCCATAAGGAATATTTTCAAAGACAACATTATCCTCGGTGCTGGTGATTTTTTTTAACTGATTGGCATAGGCCTGTTCATGCTTGCCAGGAAATCCTTTTTTTGAGTTGTAAAGTGAAACGCCAAGGATACCGTCCGGTTTAATAATATTTGTGATGTGAACGGTGATGCTGCCAAACTGGTTCGGAGTGACTGAAGCTTGCTGAGTTTCTTCTGCCAGAAGTGAGCCTGTTGCGGCAAAAAACAGTGTAATGATAAGTGTGACAAATTGTTTCATACAGGTTGTTGGGTCGTTGTTAAATTGCAAAAGAGATGTGTCGTCAGAAGCATATTTCAGGGTATTGCCGCTTGTTATAAATCAGCAGCAGGCATACAAGAAACCTCGGCTGCGGTGAAGACCGGCCCCTCCTTGCAGACATAAACCGAGCCGACATTGCAGCGTCCGCATTTGCCGACCCCGCATTTCATACGGTTTTCGAGCGTCGTGTAGACGTTTGTTTCATCAAAGCCAAGTTTTTTGAGCGAAATCAGGGTGAATTTGATCATGATCGGCGGACCGCAGATGATGGCAATGCAATTTTCGGGAGAAGGAGCAGCATCTTCAAGTACTGTGGGTACGAAGCCGACCTTGTGTGTCCAGTCTGGCGATTCTCCACCTGGATCCACGGTAAGTACAAGATCGATATCGGAGCGATTCTGCCACTCTTCCAGTTCATGCTTGTAAACCAGATCCGCCACAGTTCGGGCACCGTAGACAATAGTAACCTTGCCGAATTTTTCACGTTGGTCAAGACATGACCAGATAACGCTTCGTGTCGGAGGCAAAGCTATTCCACCTGAAACAAAGAGGAGATTCTTGCCCTGGAAATTTTCAATCGGAAAGCGGTTTCCGTATGGACCACGGAAGGTGATAAGGTCTCCAATATCCGCGTTCGCCAGAGCAGAAGTCACCCGTCCGGATTGGCGGAAGGTACATTCGATATACTCCTTGCGGGTTTCAGGACTGGCGACACAGAACGTACTCTCTCCTTCGCCATACACACCATAGAGCCCAAACATACCGGTACGGAAGGTTTTTTTAAACTGCTCATGGTCGTCCGGGTCCTGAAATTCAAGTCTCAAGGTTTTTACGCCTGGCGCTTCGTCGTGACGTCCGACGATTTTCATGATGGCTGGCTTGTAGATGTTATTTTGCACGCTTTGGATGTTTGCTGTTACGAATGTAAAGTCGATATTTTTTGTAACGTTTCAGTAATACCCATGTCAACCGGGCATTGGCGCGAGCATCGGCCACATCCGCTGCAACTGTTCACGTTGAACTTGCCCGGGAAATAGTTGAATTTGTGCATGATGCGCTGGCGCCACCGTGCAGATTGAGTCGAACGGGGGTTATGGCCCGAAGTGTGCATCGTAAAGAGGGCAAAAGAGCAGCTATCCCAGTTTTTTCTTCTGATGCCGCTATAGGTATCACCTTCATCCTGGATGTCAAAGCAATGGCAGGTCGGGCAGAGATAGGTACAGGAGCCGCAGCCGATACAACGCATTGAAATATCTTTCCAGAATTTGCTTTCAAAGTTTTCAGGGTTCTGCAGCCATGCAACGCAAGTGTCAAGATTAAACATTTCAGGGACAACAGCTATCGGAGCGGTGGGTTCAGAGGCCTCCTGCAGGAATTCCGCTATCGTCAAAAACGCTTCGCGACCCCGGTCGGTAAGCTCTTCAACTTGCCATCCGCTATTATTTTCAAGCGGTCGAAGCAGAATATCAGAGCCATTTGTACTGTCAGGTGCAAGTTTGAGCGACGTACATAAACAGAAATCATCGGCTTTTGTGCATGCAATGGTTACAATAACCGAATCATTGCGTCGCTGAAACCAGTATTCATCCTTATAATCCCATCCGAAAAGGGGGTCGTCAATAGACAATCCTGCAGCATCGCAAGGCCTGACACCAAAAATTAATCTTTTTCCCGAAGGCGGATTGAAATCTTCTGTGTTGATTACCTGCTGTTTTATGGTGTAACGCAGCAGCGGTTCAGTTTGCGGAAAAAAGAGTTCCTTGAGTGAACGATCTGGCAGCACAATTCCCAAATCAAAATCTGAAGCATGTTCAACTGTGGCATAACTCGAAAAAGTGTCTTTTGATACAGGCCCCATCACCGTAAAGCCCGCTGACTGCCATCTTGTGACGCAATTATCAAGTTTATCGCTGAAAAGAATTCTTGTCATACGAGTTTATCTTTTGGCAATAAAAAAACAATGTTTAATGTAGAGTTTTAAAGCGTCCTAAAGTTCCTTTGAACTCTAATTATTTATTACTGTTTTTTCGCTTGCCGCCGTGCCGCCTAAAAACTTATCCGTCCAGTGTGGTGATGCGCAAGCCACCATATCCAGCTGGCAAACATCCTCCCCTATTACCAGGTTAACGCCGGTTATGCCTTTACCGGTTAAATATTGCTCAAACTTTGCCAGCGCGGGTACAAATTGTTCATAGTAGCCAATTGGCCCTCTGAATATTTCCATATCAATATTTGCC
>CAIYWF010000221.1 GCA_903929845.1 uncultured Chlorobiaceae bacterium
CAGGACCTTGCTTATAGATATTGATCCCCAAGCCAATGCCACCTCTGGCTTCGGTCTTGAAATCGGCGATGAGATTGATAATACTTTTTACCAGGTGATGGTAAAAGGCGGAAACATACAGGATGCCATCAAATCCTCCAGTCTGGAGTACCTTGATGTTCTTCCCTCCAACGTTAATCTTGTCGGAATGGAGGTTGAACTGGTCAACATGCGGGAACGCGAGTATGTGATGCAGAAGGCGCTCAAGGGTATTCGTGACCGTTATGATTATATTATTATAGATTGTCCACCCTCGCTTGGGCTGATCACCCTTAATTCACTGACTGCCGCAGATTCCGTTCTTATTCCGGTTCAGGCAGAATATTATGCGCTTGAGGGGTTGGGAAAACTGCTCAATACAATCAGTATTGTCCGCAAGCACCTTAATCCGAAACTGGAAATCGAAGGAGTTCTGGTAACCATGTATGATGCGCGGCTTCGTCTTGCATCGCAGGTTGCCGAAGAGGTAAAGAAGTTTTTCAAGGACAAGGTGTACAAGACCTATATCCGCAGGAATGTAAAACTTTCCGAAGCGCCGAGCCATGGTAAACCTGCTCTGCTCTATGATGCACAGTGTATAGGATCGAAAGACTACCTTGATCTGGCTCAGGAGATTTTTGAGAGGGACGGCAATATTAAAAAATTTAAAGTTCGTCAGCCTTAGCTGACGGGTATGCTGATGGGTGATATGCCTAAAAATGCGTTGGGCCGAGGCCTTAAAGCGCTTATTCCGGATGAAGGTTTTGTCTCTGTTACTCAACAGGATGAGGAGCAGGAACTTGCCCAGGAGGGAAGTATCGGCAGTCTGCCGATCGACAAAATACGTGCTAATCCGTTTCAGCCTCGCAAGGAATTTGAGGAAACTGCTCTTGAAGAGCTGAAGAATTCCATTATTGAAAATGGAGTTATTCAGCCTGTCACCGTGTGCCGGGATGGAGATGGCTATCAGCTCATCAGTGGAGAACGGCGGCTCAGGGCGGTCACACTCGCCGGGTTCAAGTTTATTCCTGCTTATGTTATTGAGGCGCATGACGATTCAAGCAAGCTTGAACTTGCTCTTATTGAGAACATTCAGCGCGAAGATCTGAATGCCATAGAGGTTGCGCTTGCCCTGAAAAGTCTGATCACGAAGTGCAATTTATCGCAGGAGGAGATAGCGCAGAAAGTGGGAAAAAACCGCTCGACGGTCAGCAATTTTCTGCGTCTGCTCAAACTGCCGCTGCAGATTCAGGATAGTATAAGGAACAGGGAGATCTCTTCAGGACATGCCAGAGCGCTTATTAACCTCCCTGGTGAACAACAGCAATTGAAGGTCTGGAAGCAGATTCTCACTCATCAGCTCTCGGTTCGTCAGACAGAAGCCCTGGTGAACCGCATGTTCAAGGATCAGTCGTCAAAACCTCTTCAGGCAGCCTTATCGGAGCGATCATCGCACCTGACCGAGCTTGAATCGCTGTTGAGAAACAACCTTGCAACCAAAGTGCGTATTGTTGAAAAGAAAGAGGGCAAGGGTGAGATTCATATCCAATACTTCTCACACGATGATCTTGACCGGCTTCTTGAACTCATGCGCCGCGACTGAGCTGATGCACCGTTCAAACATAACAATACAATAATTGAAAATGAGGTTTACCCTTGTTGGGAATGGAAGAATGGGTCAGCAGGTTGCCCAGGTGATTCGGCAATCTGGTAACCATGAGGTTTCCGCTGTGCTTGATATCAATACGACTATTTCATCTGACCTTTTTCAGGGAAGTGATGCCATCATAGATTTTACCGTCAGAGAGGCTTTTCTCGCCAATCTTCCAGCCATGCTTGCATCAGGTGTGCCGGTTGTTGTGGGTACCACTGGGTGGGATGATGTTCAGGAAGAGGTGAAACGGCAGATAACTGCTGCTGGTGTTTCTTTGCTCTATTCAGCCAATTTTTCGCTTGGAGTTAACATCTTTTTGCGCACAGTGCGTGAAGCGGCGAGACTTATCTCACCGTTTGCGCAGTTTGATATCGCTTTTGCGGAACAGCATCATACCGGCAAGGCTGATTTTCCAAGTGGCACGGCTGTGAGGGCGGCAGATATGATTCTCTCGGCAAACAGCCGCAAAAAAACGGTTGTCCGTCAGCTTTCGGATGACAAAAAACTTGCGCCAGACGAATTGCAGGTTGCCTCTCTGAGGCTTGGAAGTGTCTTTGGAAAGCACTCCGCATTTATAGATTCGGATGCTGATGAAATTGTGATCTCTCATACCGCAAAAAGCCGTTCAGGTTTTGCGTCTGGCGCGGTAGAAGCGGCCGCTTGGCTTGCGTTGCGCCACAAAACCGCTCCGGGTTTTTATACGATGGAGGATTTCCTGAATGAAAAATTTTCCTGAAGTATATGGCTGCTGAAAATCCGGTTCAATCTCTTTTGCCTGTTGAGGGTAAACTCTACGCTGTTCTGCTTGGTGCTGTAATTATTATTCTGACGACAACGGTTCCTTACCTGACCCTGCTGAATGTCTTTCTCTTTGTCGGAATTTTTCTTGCTGGTGTGATTTCGCTTCATCAGACTATCATGCGCTTTCAGGTGCAACTGACCTTCAGGGAGGCTTTTGCGTTCGGTTGTATGGCGGGTTTTGCTGGAGGTGTTGTTTCTGAGGTTGTTACTTTTCTTTTGATGGAGTTCCTGCATTACAGGCCGGGGACAGAAAGTCTTGCACTTGTGATCGACTGGGCACTTGAGATGGCCAAAGGACGTCCCGAGCTTCAGGAGCAGGTGCAGACGCTTGTTGCCGCTGAGAAGCTTGCCCTTGCTCCGGTTTCGTTAAGCTTCACGGATATTCTGATGAATATGGCCTTTTCCGGTTTTTTTTATGCGCCTATAGCCGGTCTTGGTGGGGCGTATGCGGTGCGCAGGCTCAAGCGTCAGGCGGCAAGAGGCTGAGTTTTTTGTAAAATATCCGGTCTATTTTCTGTGATCCTGGCAGTGTTGCCCACTCATTTACCCGATAGTAATGTGTCGGGCATTTCAGTTTTCCAATCATGGAGCGCATGACGTCAATGATTGTGGAGTTTTCAGGGTTTTCCGGTTCAATGGTTTTGATGAACGCCACAGGACGCTGGCCATATTCATCATCATCTACCGGAACGACAAGCGCATCAAGAATCCCGTCAATCATCATCAGCGCAGTTTCAATCTCTTCAGGATGAATATTTTCTCCCCCTGAAATGAACATGTTGTCTTTCCGGCCAGCCACAGTGACGGTGCCATCATCGGTAACACTTCCAATATCAGATGTATGGAACCAGCCGTTGTTATCGGTTTGAGGCTGAATTATCCCCTCCCGGAGGTAGCCCTGAAACAGGCAAGCTCCCTTGACCAGCAATTCTCCATTATGCGCAACGCTGATCTCGCGCCAGGGAAGCAGCCTGCCGCTGTTCTCCTGAATGCCTTGAATCGGCGCAGGGGTGGTGGCAATCTGTGAACTCATCTCGGTCGATCCGTAGCTAAAGTAGAGTGGAATATGCCGACGGACAGCCTCCTCAATCAGCGATTTTGGCGCTGAACTACCACCAAGCAGCACAGCTTTCATTGTTCGCAGCAGGGCAGTGCTCTCTTTGTCGGCAAGTAGACGGAAAAGCTGTGTTGGAACCACCGAGAGATGGGTCAGCGGAAAGTTTCGGAGTGACTGGCCGAGAGATTCATCCGGTTTGCCAAGAGCAAGTGCGCCCCCGGAGATGAGTGAGCGGAAGAGAAGGGAGTATCCTCCTATGTGGAAAAGCGGCAGCGAAAGAAGCCAGCAATCGCCAGCGCCAAAAGGAATATTTTCATTGGAGCCGAGAGCGCTGTGCCAGTGGTTGCCAAAACTGTGAACAGCAGCTTTTGCCTCTCCTGAGCTTGCGGAGGTGTGGATAATGGTGACAGGTCGTCGCATCTCTTCCATGTTCTCTGCCATGTCAGGCATAGCAACGACATTGTTGTTGTTCGGCACTGTGCTTTTGGTTGCACGGAGCGCTGTCCCGACCGAGTTGGTATCAAGCAATTCAGCAATGCTGATGCTGTCCGGCAGCGATGTTTTGCCGGAGGTCACGATCAAACTGGGCTTTAGTTTTTCAATTGTGTTGCTGAGCAGGTGTTCGGGAAAACGATTGTTCAGCGGTGCGGCAATGAGGCCCGCTTTCAGCAAACCCAGCAGCAGCATCACCAGCTCCGGCGTGTTTGGCGATACCACCGCAACAATCTCGCCGGAGCGAACACCTCTACTGCGGAGGCGGCTTGCAATGGCTTTGGCCACAGTGTTGCATTCGTTGAAAGAGAGTGTTCCGTCGACCATTCGCAACGCTGGTGCGTTCCCGAAAAGTTTAGCGGCACGAGCTATAATATCCATAACGACCTTCTCCGAAGGCATCTCTCCCTTACCTTCACCCCATCTTTGTAGAGCTTATATGGATCAAGCAAAGCGTTCTCAGCTCCAAAGGGAGTCTCAAGCAGGTCATGTTGCAGGTAACGGTAGGTGTCGAGTCCACATGCGGCTGGTTCGACGGCGGTTGACGCTGCCAGCCATGCGTAAAAGCTCAGGCTGATGCCGCTTTCGAAAGCTGAGCTGAATACGGCCAGCAGATTATTTTCTCTCGCATATCTGGCGAAGTGCAGTGCTGCGGATATACCCCCTAACCGGTTTGGTTTCAGTATCAACGCAGCAAGGGATGCTTCTGGAATCGTGGCGAGCAACTCAGGTTTTTGCCAGAGTGTTTCGTCGAGCGCCGAGTGGATTGCTGTTTTGGCATAGAAATTGCCTGTGAGTTCTGCCTGTTGCAGTGGCTCTTCGATATAGGCAACGCTTCCCGGAGGAATCTGTTTGGCAAACGAGATGGCCTCATCAAGCGAGAGCGACTGATTAGCATCAAGCCGCAGTTTGACAGTACTGCCAAAGGTGCGGTGCAGCTCCCTGATGCTGTTGATGGATTGTGTTGTCGTATTGGCGCTGACTTTAAGCTTGAAAGTGCGGTATCCAAGCTCGAAATACTTTTCGGCCCGTTGCATGACCAGCGAAGTGTCGCCGAAGAGCAGAGCATTGACCGGAATCTGCTCTGCAACCTGCTCCTTCTCCGAAAACGATGGAAGTGTGCCTGAAATGGCCGCGTCAAGGTTGATCATGGCCATTTCGACTCCGGTACGAACTGACGGGTAGAGCTTATCTGGCATCATGCTGGAAGTAAGAGTCTCCCGTTTTGAAAACAGCTCGACAAGTTGAGCTTCGGCTGATTGCAGTGTCTCCTGGTGGAGCCCCGGCAGAGGTGCTATTTCACCGTAGGCAACATGTTTCTCACATGCACTTTTCAGTGCAAGGATAATGCCCTCCCTCTGCACAAGCTGTTGCCTTTTTACGGTGATTGGCTCAGTGAAAGGGATGGCATATCGATAGAGAACAACATGCGAAGCGTTCAAGGTCGTTTTGGAAATTTGTTGAAATCGGGTTTCCGTTTTTCGACAAAAGCATTTCTTCCCTCCTGCCCTTCTTCACTCATATAATAGAGCATGGTGGCATTTCCTGCAAGCTCCTGCAATCCGGATTGTCCATCGCAATCGGCATTGAGGGCCGATTTCAGGCAGCGAATGGCAAGTGGAGAGTTGGCCAGGATTTCGCGACACCACTGCACAGTCTCCTCCTCAAGGCGCTCAAGCGGTACAACGGTGTTCACAAGCCCCATGGCAAGCGCTTCAGCGGCATTGTACTGGCGGCAGAGAAACCAGATTTCGCGAGCCTTTTTCTGGCCGACAAGGCGTGCCATATAGCTCGCGCCCCATCCTCCGTCAAATGATCCAACCTTAGGGCCTGTCTGGCCGAAGATGGCGTTTTCCGCCGCAATGGTGAGGTCGCAGAGCATGTGCAGCACGTGGCCGCCGCCTATGGAGTAACCGGCAACCATGGCAATAACTGGTTTAGGACAGGTACGGATATCACGCTGGAAGTCAAGCACATTCAAACGGTTAACCCCTTTACCGTCGGCATAACCGGCATTACCCCTGATTTTCTGGTCGCCTCCCGAGCAGAATGCCTTCTCTCCCTGACCGGTGAGAATAACAACACCAATTTTCTCATCATTTCTTGCATCCGACAGGGCGGCAATCATCTCATCGACCGTCTGGGGACGGAATGCGTTCCTTACCTCCGGGCGGTTGATGGTGATCTTTGCAATGCCTTCCGCCTTATGGTAAAGGATGTCAGTAAATTCACCTGCCGGGATCCAGTTCACTGTGCTCATTGGTTCTTCTTCTCTTGCTGGTTGAAAAAATTCTTCAAACGATCCAGAAACAAATCCCTGTTTTCGAGGTGCAGGGTATGGCCGCAATGCGAAAAGATTTCAAGATCGGATTCAGGAGATAACTTAACCATTTGATGGCCAATCTCAACGTAGCGTTCATCTTTTTCTCCCGTAAAAAAGCTCACCGGTACGCTGTTGTTTTTTAACTCGTCCCAGAATGACGGCTGTCGTCCCGTTCCCAGAAGCCTCAACGCCAGCGCGAGGTTCTGAGGGTCGTTGATTTTTCTTTCGTTCTTAACCTCTTTGAAGATCGGGTGACTTTTGAGTGTGGCGAAGAGCGGCTGTTCATACCATGCTTCAATAAAACTGGCAAAGCTCCGTTCAATTTTCCGGGCCACTTTTTCGTCATGCTCCTGCCTGTTGATTTGCTCTTTCTCTGTTTTGAGCCCCGGTGAAGCAGAGATAATAACCGCCTTGCTGAAGAGTTCCGGATGACGAAGCAGCAGCGCCAGCGCAATACGGCCACCCATCGAATAGCCCGCCAGAAAGCAGGGAGGCGCGGCTGATTGGCGCAGCAAATCGGCAAGCGCATCAACAGTCTGTATGAAAAAATCATCCGGGGGTTGCGCTTGCAGGAGGTTGGCGCTCCCGTGACCGGGAAGATCAACCATCAAGCAGCAGTAGTCGTTCTGAAGTTCCCTTGTCACCGGAAGCCAGTCGCTGCCTGAGCCGAGAAAGCCGTGCAGAAACACGATGCGCGGCAGGGCTGGATTGCCGAGGGTGAGGGTGTGGAAGGGGATGCCGTTTATTGTTGTTGGCATGAGAAATGGTGTTGATTTGATATAACTTGTTGTATTATTGTCAAATTTACTATTATTTCCTCATAGGTTTTTGTGGTCTTGAGCCATGATTTAAGGATTGACTGATTTCCTGATAGGAGTTTGCTATGTATTTGTCTGTAATTGGAGTGACTCCTCTGGGTGATTATACTTTGATGCTTGAGTTTGAAAACCGTGAACAAAGAGTTTTTGATATGTTACCATATCTTGATACCGTCACCTCAATGTGATGCCAAACGATACATCCACTATGCTGCTTGATTTCAAGGGAGTTATGGTTTCGAGCACCTTCACCGACCTGAAGGAGCACCGTGCAGCTTTGATCAAAATTATTGATGGTGCGGGGTTTAAAGCTGTGGCGATGGAGCATGATTCTGCCAAATCTGATGTGGATGTGATCGACTCTTCGTTGCGGATGGTTGGTGATGCTGCCGTCTATATTGGCATCATAGCAAAGAAGCTTGGCCAGATTCCAAAATGTCCCACACGTAATCCTCGTAATGTTTCAATTACTGAACTGGAATTTATCGAAGCGGGTCGTCTCGGTCGGCCAATTCTTTTGTTCCTCATGGGAGCAGGTCATCTTGTCCTTGAATCCGAGATTGAAAGCAAGCAAGGAAATCGCAAGAAGCTGAACGCCTTCCGTGAGCGGGCAAAGAAGATGGGGCCGGATTCGGAGGTTCATCGTGTTTATGCCGAGTTCAACAGCCTTGATGAGTTCAAGGAAAAGGCTGCTAAAGCCATATCTGATCTTCGCCTTGTTCTCCAGAAAAAATATATCAAACCTTCTGTCAGGAAGGGAAAAAAGCCACCCGTTGACAAAATACATAAAGCTTACGCAGATCGTTATCAGGCAACCCTCAAACAGGAGTTGGGTTACATTCGTATGCTTGGGCTTCCGGGTGTTGAAAGCATCAAGGTCAACCTGAATAACGACACCTTTGTGCCCTTGCGCCTCTCCGACAGGCACGAGAGAGGTGGTCCTGTCGCAAAAGAGGGCGACATGCAGGGGAGTGAGCACATTCTCTACCCCGACGAGATCATGAAGCAGGCTTTCCACGACCGGAGAGGTCGCCGGATGCTGCTCGTTATCGGTGACCCTGGCGCTGGCAAAACAACGTTGCTCAAGTATTATGCCCTTAGTGCGATTGAGGATTACACGAAGCTTGGATTCAGTGCGCCAGTTAATGTCTTCTACCTGCCCTTGCGCGATCTTGTCCGCGATAAGGATGGTCGGTGTACAGAAAAGCTGCCAGCAACCCTTGCCGGATGGTCAGAAAAGCATCATCAAACCATTGATGCAAAAGTTTTCAATGACTGGCTGAACCATGACAGCTCACTGGTGTTGCTTGATGGCCTTGATGAAATCAGTAACATTGAAGAGCGAAAAGAGGTGTGTCGCTGGATTGATAACGCCTTCAGCGGCTTCGGCAAGGCTTTTTTTGTGGTGACCTCACGGGCGACAGGGTATCGCAAGGATGAAGGTATTGAGCTTGCCTCAGAGTACGAACGAGCCGATGTGCAGGACTTTACTGCGGAGCAGCAAGAGCGGTTTTTGCGAAACTGGTTTACGGCAGCATTTCTGAAAGAGCCTTGTGAAAAAGGATTTGACGAGGAGAGGTGGCAAGAGAAGCAAAAAAAGGAGGCCGAAAAACGCACTACCACCATTGTTGCGCATCTCAAGGTCGAGAAAAACAAGGGGCTTCGTCAACTGGCAGCCATACCCATGATTCTGCAGATCATGGCTATTTTGTGGAAAGAGAGAGAGTACATGCCGGAAAGCCGTGTTGAACTCTACGATGCCGCGCTTGACTATCTGCTTGAATTCCGCGACAAACGCCGGGAGATCAAACCCCTGCTCTCTGCAACTCATGCCCGGCAGGTGCTTGGGCCCGTTTCGCTCTGGATGCAGGAGAGGCTCAAAAAAGATGAAGCGGCAAAAGCTGAGATGCACAGTGAAATGAAGGAATCTCTCGATACTCTTAATACCCCTCCAACAGCAGAAGCTTTTTGCGACTATCTGGTCAAACGAGCAGGTTTGCTGGTCGAGACCGGCGGCAAAGAGTACCTTTTCCGGCATAAATCGTTCCGTGAATATCTTGCGGGAGTTCAGCTCAAGGAAGATCGTCCGTATGAGCATCTGAAAACGCTTGTTGCGAATTTTGGTGATGACTGGTGGGAGGAGCCACTCCGCTTTTTTATTGCTTCGGTTGATGCCAAAGTCTTTGATGCTTTCATGGCAAAGCTCTTCGATTCGCCACAAAGTGACGATTTGACGCAAAAGCAGCAGTTGTTGCTGCAAACCATCATTGAAGAGGCTAAAGGGAAAAAAATTGACGCATTGTGCAACAAGCTGCTTGAACCGGCGACAACAGCCAGTCGGCAGCGGGTGATTCTTGACTGCCTAAAAGCCATCAATAAACCGGCCTCTCTTGACGCGCTCCTTGAGTTCAGGGAGAAAAAACTCGCCAGAGAGAACAGTGACGTTATCAATCGCACTGAAGAGGTGATTCTGGCGCTTGGTGGTCAGCCGCTAACGTCAAACGCTGAAAAAAGTGCTGATGGAAAACCGGCCTCGTTCCGAAATCCTCATGAACAGGGTGCTGAGTACATCCTGATACCGGGTGGAAACTACCGGTATTCAGTGACAGACAAAATTGTGGATGTGCCTGATGCTTACTTTGCCAGGTATCCGGTAACCAACAAGCTTTACCGCCTCTTCATTGCATGGTTGCAGGCAAAAGAGACACGAGTTTTGTTTTCAGCATTCACCTCAGAACTGGATGCTATCGCCCATGATAACAGTTGGGGAGATGAGTTTGGCGACTATCTCAACAAGGGCAAAAACAATCTTGCGGCGCTTTTTCGTTCACAATTTGATGAAGATCGTAAATACGATGGAGAGGATCAGCCGGTGGTTGGGGTCACCTGGTATGCTGCCAGAGCCTATTGCCTCTGGCTTTCGTTGCTTGAAGGTGACAACACACTTTACCGTCTTCCTGATGAAATGAAGTGGGAATGGGCAGCGGGTGGAAAGCAAGGGACAACGGGTCAGAAAGTACGTCCTTATCCGTGGTCGGAAGCGAAGGGAGAGCCCAACGCAACACTTGCGAACTATAATAACAACATAGGCACAACGACACCAGTTGGGAACTATCCTGAAGGTGCTACCCCGGAAGGGCTTTATGATATGGCGGGCAATGTTGATGAGTGGATGGAGAATATACGCGAAAAATACGATTCTGCCCGCGCGTTGCGCGGCGGCTCCTGGTACGTTGTTCCCGTCAACCTGCGTTGCTCTGCCCGGAACAGCAGCGATCCGGCGGGCTGGTTCAGCTATGTTGGCTTTCGGGTTGTGCGTTCCAGTCCTCTTCCTGAAACTCTGGCAATCTGATATCTGGAACTCTGAAAAAAAAGACCTTCGGAAAGAGGCAAACGTACAGGGTGGGATGGAATTTTTTTTTTTGAAGTTGAAGCTTATTGGTGTAAAAAAAGTCTTGAACCTTGATTAAAGGATTACGGGATTTCTTGATTACAAGAAACAAGGTGGAGGATAAATCAAGTAATCAGGAAAACCAAGCACAGTCACGGTTCAGACAGCTATTGCCGCAGGTTATTATTGACATCCCTTGCAGTTGCCTATATTCATCAAAATGCGCACAGGGCTGCATGAGTGCTCAACACAACGTTATAAAGGAAAAACCGTCATGCCGGAACTGAGTTTCAAGGGCAAGGAGTTTGTTTTCAACCATCACCTCGCAGTTCCTCACAGGCCACTCGTGCCTGATGCTGCCAGGTCCGTCGGGGAGCCTCGACTTGACGGGAATCTGATTATTCACGGCGACAATCTCCATGCGCTGAAATCGCTGCTGCCGATGTATGCGGGCAAGGTCGATTGTATCTTTATCGATCCGCCTTACAACACAGGTAACGAGGGTTGGTGTTACAACGATAATGTGAACAGCCCGATGATGCAGCAGTGGCTGAACGAGAACCCTGTCGGTATTGAGGACGGCCTTCGTCACGACAAGTGGTGTGCCATGATGTGGCCACGGCTGAGGTTGCTGCATGAGCTGCTTGATGATGCAGGTAGTATCTGGATTACTCTTGATGACAATGAGATGCACAGGGCAAGAGGAATGCTTGATGTTATATTTGGTGAACAGAATTTTGTTGCAACCTGCATTTGGCGAAAGAACTATGCTCCGAAAAGTAGTGCACGCCATTTCTCTGAAGATCATGACTACATTCTTGTCTATGCCAAAGATGCGGCAAATTGGGCGCCAAATCTCCTTGCGCGAACTGATGAGCAAAACGCAGCATATCAAGACACTGGCGACCCAAGAGGTGCTTGGAGGCCGAATAATCTTGCGGCAAGAAACTATTACAGTAAAGGGACATATTCAATTATGTGTCCTGGTGGAAGAAAAATAGAAGGTCCACCGTCCGGTTCTTATTGGAGAGTAAAGGAAGAAAAGTTTTGGGAGATGGATCGAGATGGTCGCATCTGGTGGGGTGAGGATGGAAACAACATACCAGCGCCAAAGATTTTTTTATCAGAGGTGAAAGATGGCAGAGTTCCACAGACTTTTTGGGATTGGGATGAAGTTGGGCATACACAGGATGCAAAGAAGGAATTGATTTCTATCCTGAACTTTGGTAGCTCTGGAGATGTTTTCGTTACTCCTAAACCAGTCTTGCTCCTGAAGCGCGTTCTTGATCTTGCAACAAACGAGCATTCCATTATCCTCGACTCCTTCGCCGGTTCCGGCACCACCGCCCATGCTGTGCTTGCAGCCAACCAGAAGGATGGCGGTGAGCGCAAGTTTATCCTTGTCGAGTGCGAAGAGTACGCCGAAACACTCACCGCCGAACGGGTGCGCCGGGTGATTGATGGTTACAGCTTTCAGGGCACACAGCGTGAAGAACTCCTGAAAAAATCCATCACCTACACCGACCTGAAAAACTCCACCAAGCTTCTGCAGCAGATTGCCGGCATCGAGAACATGGAGAGCCACCGATTCGACAAAATCGAGAAAAAGGTAAAAGACGGCGAGCTGCTGGTTGAAGGGGTGAAGAGCATCACTGACCGGGTTGAAGGACTTGGCGGCAGCTTCACCTACTGCACACTCGGTGAAGCCATCGACATGGACAAGATGTTGACCGGCGAGAATCTCCCGGGCTTTGAGCAGTTGGGCGCGATGCTCTACTACATGGCCACCAATGAGGTGATTGATCCCGCTATGATTGTCGAGAAGGATGGGTGCGGCTACCTTGGCGAATCCTCCTCATTCCATGTCTGGCTTATCTACAAGCCTGAACTTGACTTCCTGAAATCGCGTGATTCGGCGCTGACGCTCTCCAGGGCGAAGGCGTTTGCAGCAGAAAAGCCCGGCAAGCGGCATCTGGTGTTTGCACCGGCAAAGTTTGTGTCGCAGAAAGTGCTCGACGAGGAGAGGGTGGCGGTTGAGTTTGCCCCGTTGCCCTGGGCTCTCTATCGCATTGACCGGAGCCGATAATGGCATTACGTGAACTCGACTATCAGGGTCGCGTGCTGTCGTGCCTTGACGATTACCTGACTGAGCTTGCACATCAGAAGGCAAAAGCCGACAAGATTGCGGCGGCGAATGCCGGTGAAACTGACCCCGATCTGATCCGGCCGGTGCCTGATTTTCCTCTGAAGGCATGGGAAGCCATGCGGGCGGCGGGCAAGCTGCCGGATACACGTCAACATATCCCTTACTCATCACCCATGGATGGTGTCAAACGTCCGGTGCCGGATATTGTCTTCAAGGTGCCTACCGGCGGAGGCAAGACCTTTCTGGCCGTGGCATCGCTCTCGAAAATTTTGGGGCGTTATCTTGGGCACAACAAGGGCTTTGTGCTCTGGATTGTGCCCAACGAGGCGATCTATGCCCAGACTCGCCGTCAACTGACTGACCGTCAGCACCCCTATCGCCAGATGCTCGATGTGCTCTCCGGCAACGCGGTGCGGATTCTGGAGAAAAACGACCAGTTGGATGCCCGTGATGTGGAGAGCCAGCTCTGCATTATGCTGTTGATGCTGCAATCGTCAAACAGGGAGAACAAGGATACTTTGAAGATGTTTCGTGACCGTGGCGACGTGCATGGATTTTTTCCCCCCGAAGGTGAACAGGATGCTCATGTTGCAGCGCTGGCTCAAACTCCTAATCTCGACAGCTATGACCTCGGTGAATCGGCTTATCCCTGGCATCAGGTCAAGGACTCTATCGGCAACG
The DNA here is from genome assembly GCA_903929845.1 of uncultured Chlorobiaceae bacterium. Classification (GTDB taxonomy): domain Bacteria; phylum Bacteroidota; class Chlorobiia; order Chlorobiales; family Chlorobiaceae; genus Chlorobium. Next base: position 13,382 of record CAIYWF010000221.1, read on the forward strand.
CTCTCCGTCTGATCCGTCCGGTGGTGGTGATGGATGAGGGGCACAAGGCTGTTTCGGAACTGGCTTTTTCGACACTCTACGGCTTCAACCCCTGTTTTGTTCTGGAACTGACTGCGACTCCGAAAGACGTAGCGCCAACAACCGGCAGGAATCCACGGTCGGCACGTTACGCGAATGTGCTTGTTGATGTGAAGGGCATTGATCTTGATCGGGAAGGGATGATCAAAATGCCCCTCAATCTCGATCCGAGAGCCGGGAGCGATTGGCACCATACCCTGGCAGCGGCGCTCAATCGGCTTCGCCTGCTGGATGAAGCTGCGAAGTCACTGCAAGCTGATTCCGGCAGATATATTCGCCCCATTCTTCTGGTGCAGGTTGAGCGCACCGGCAGTGACCAGCGGGACGGGAATCATATCCATGCGCTCGACGCAAAGGAATGGCTTACCAATGTTGGCGGTCTTGATGAGGCTGAGATTGCCATCAAAACTGCGGATACCAACGATCTGGCTGCGCCCGAGAATCTGGATTTGCTCGGCACCACGAACCGGGTTCGCGTCATTATCACCAAATCGGCATTGCAGGAGGGGTGGGATTGTCCTTTTGCCTATGTTTTGTGCGCCCTGGCAGCAAGCGCCAATCTTTCGGCCATGACGCAGTTGATTGGCCGGATTCTTCGCCAGCCGCACGCCGAGAAAACGGGTGTTGCGTTGCTTGACGAGAGCTACGTTATCACCCATCATGCCAATACCGCTGACGTGGTCAATGCCATAAAAAGGGGGCTGGAAGAGGATGGTATGGGCGATCTGGTCAAGGAGATTCGGACAAGTGACTCCTCCGGGATGCCGTCGGGGCCACGAACTGTTTTTCGACGGAGCAGGTTTGCCGGAACAGCAATCTTTTTGCCACTGGTGCTTCGAGTGACTGGCAACGACATTCGTGAACTGCGCTACGAGGATGATATTTTGTTTGCCCTCGACTGGCAGTGTCTTGACATCTCTTCACTTGTGGCCAAAATTCCTGACAACATCAACAGTGCGGAACGTCAAATGCAGCGTATCCGACTTGCGGAGTCGGGCAATGAACGCATCATTTCCGAAGTTGCGGGTGTTACCCAGGAGCACCTGATGTTTGATACCGCCTACGCTGTTCGGATGGTTTCGGATATTGTGCCGAATGCCTGGTGGGCGCGTGACATTATCGGTCAGCTTCTTGCCGGTCTCGAATCCCGTGGCTTCGGTAAAGCTCAAGTAAACCAGCTTGCGGGCCTGATTGTCGAAGAGTTGCGCAAATGGTTGGAGGAGCAGCGTAACGAGAAGGCCGAGGCGTTGTTCCGTACCGAAGTTCTGGCAGGACGCATACAGTTTCGGCTGCGCGCCGATGGCCGTAACTGGAAGTTGCCCCTCACAGCGGAGACCTTCGAACCGGAAGGCGCCGAGCAATTGAATGGAAGGGATGGCGGCGCGTTGGACAAAAGCCTCTTTTCTCCTCTTTACAAAGGGGACTTTTCCAGTCAGGACGAGCGCGACATTGCCGTCTATCTTGATGGCGACAAGGCCCTGACATGGTGGCACCGCAATGTCGCTCGCTCTCATTATGCCGTTCAGGGCTGGCGCCGTGAAAAAATCTATCCTGACTTTATCTTTGCTGTGCGGCATGGTGAGTATGCCGGCAAACTGGTTGTGCTCGAGATGAAGGGCAAGCATCTTGCGGGCAACGATGATACGGAGTACAAAAAAGCCGTCCTGCATCTCATGAGCAACTCTTTTGCTGCTGAGCAGACGCTCCATGTTGGAGAGCTTGACCTTGTCGGAGATAATGGCATCGATGTCGAGTGCGATCTGGTGCTGATCCCCGAGTGGAAGAGCCGATTGCCGGGTTTCTTGAAATAGACCGTGTGAAAGTGAATATCAGAAGAGCTGAAAAACTGAAGGAGAACATCCGATGAACTTCGAAAAACTGGATGCAATGAAAGCGCGGCTGGAGAGCTTCAGACCCTTCAGCCCTGAGATGCTCAGCAATCTGCATGAGGATCTGGTGTTGCGCTGGACCTACAACTCCAATGCTATCGAGGGAAATACACTCACGCTCAAGGAGACCAAGGTTGCGCTTGAAGGCATAACCATTGGCGGCAAAACCATGCGCGAGCACTTTGAGGCTATCAACCACCGGGAGGCCATTTTTTATGTTGAAGCTCTCGTTCAGAAAAATGAGCCTCTTTCGGAGTGGCAGATCAAATCATTGCATCAGCTTATTTTGAAAAATATTGATGACCGGAATGCCGGGCGATACCGGATGCAGAATGTTGTTATTTCCGGCGCTGAGCACCGTCCGCCCGACTATCTGAATGTGCCTGAAGAGATGGAGGCTTTTATCCTACAGACAGCAGTGAACAAACAATGTTTGCATCCTGTTAAACATGCAGCAAGAGTGCACGGCGACTTTGTGAAAATCCACCCCTTTATCGACGGCAATGGACGAACCGCACGCCTGCTGATGAACCTTGAGCTGATGAAGGCCGGGTTTCTCCCTGCTGTTCTTGCCGTAGAAAAACGCCTCGGATATTACGAAACGCTTGACCTTGCCCATACCAAAGGTAAATTCGAACCCTTTCTGTCGTTGATGGCTGAAACCGTTGAACAGGCTTTTGAACCCTACTGGTATGCGCTTGGTGTGGGGAGATGATGGGATGAAAAAATGGTCGCCAGAAAAATAAAACGGACTGGATTCGCCTACTGCGGAGAGATATACTCATCGGCCAGCGCCATAATCCTCCCCCGCAATGCACGGTGCTGGAGCACATTATCAGCCCGCGAACTCTTCACCTCAATAACAATACTCCGGTTACTGCTGCACGCAGCGCTGTACACCTCACTGAATTCCCGGTTCGTCTGCGGGCAGGCATAGTCAAGCCCGAAGGTCTCTGCGGCTGAGCGGACGCTGTAGTTCTGTGGCGTAGCAAAGTGGGTTTCAAAGACATCCTGACATTCTGCAACCGGAAGGAAGGAAAATATGGCGCCACCGTTGTTGTTCAGGACGATGATCTGCATGGGCACCGGGAGTGTGCCGAGCAGTGACAGAGCGTTGAGGTCGTGCAGGAAGGCAATGTCGCCGATCATCAGCGTGGCTGGCTTCTGGTGCCCGTTGGCAAACCCGGCAGTGGTGGAGATGATGCCGTCAATGCCGCTGACTCCACGGTTGATTGCTGTCGGAATACCACCGGCATGATTGCTGCTGGCGTAGTTGTCCATATCCCTGACCGGCATGCTGTTTGACACAAAAAGCACCTGTTGCTCCGTAATAAGCTGCGAAACCAGCCGGGCAGCCGAGATATCGGTGACCAGCTTTTCGGGCAGCAGTTCGCTTTGAATCTCTTCCGATACCGCGCTGAAAAATCTGTCAGTCGTATGGGCGTCAAGTTTTGGCGGGGTGGCACGGCATCCTTTCAACTGGGCTGCGGTCAGTGCAATAGAAGCTTCAACACGGCAGCTAACGTTATGATCAGGGGAAAAGCGGGCAGGTTGTGGCTTGACGACAATGTAGTGTTCCGGTTGCCACTCTTTCAGCGCGCCGGACGGGTGTTTTGCAATGACGTTGCCTCCAAAGTGCAGCACAAGGTCAGCCTTGAAGGATTTTCGGAATTCGGGTGACTGGAGCAGAAGTTGCCAGGGTTGGACTGAGGCAACCAGTCTCAGGCCGGATGAAAAATCGGCATAGAGCGGAATGTTCAGGTCGTTGGCCAGTTTACTGACCGCCAGGGCATCGGTACGGCTCGTCATGCTGCCGGCAATGATTATCGGCTGCTTTGCCTCGGCGAGCAGGTGGCGCAGTATGTTGATGGCACCAGCATCGGGTACTTTTTCGGGGACTATTGCACTGCTGAATGGTCTGGGATGTTCAAGCCAGGGCAGAAGGGGAGCGACCCAGGGATCGTTGAGATCCGGAGTTGCCGGTTCAAAAGGCTCACGGAATGGCTGATTCAGATGGACCGGGCCTGCGGACTCTCCGAGAGATTTTGCAACAGCATAAGCGACCGTTGAGAGGAGCGCCTTCAGGGGAGTCTCTGTTGACGGCGCAGGCAACTGCATACTCCATCGGGTATAGCCGCCGAAGAGATTTTCTTGCCGGATGGTCTGGTTGGCGCCACAATCCAGCAGCTCAAAGGGGCGGTCGGCAGAGAGCACTATCATCGGCTGAAAATCAGTTGATGCCTCAACCAAAGCGGGAAAGTAGTTGGTAACTGCAGTGCCTGAAGTGCAGACGAGCACTGCGGGCCTGCCAGTTGCCCTTCCGTACCCGAGTGCAAAAAATCCGGCGGAGCGTTCATCGACAAACATTTTCCATCGTGCTTTCGGATTTCTTGCGATGGCAATGGTGAGTGGTGTTGAGCGCGAGCCGGGTGAGATGCAGAAAAATCCTGCGCCCTGGCGAATCAGCTCTTCAACAATAATGCTGCTCCACAGCGACGTGATTTGCCGGTTGTTCATGCTTCCTGTCTGGTTATGGCAAGGATGTCCCCGATCTTCTGCTCAACCTCTTCCCATTCAGAAAGGGGATCAGACCCTTTTACAAGACCAGCGCCGGAGTAAAGATAGGCAAAACGTCCATTGACAAGCGCAGAACGGATGGCAACGCAAAATTCAGAAGCATCCTGGCTTACCCAGCCAACAGGCGCGGCATACCAGCCTCTGCTGAATGGTTCCAGCTCCATAATGTGTTTCATGGCAGGGACTTTTGGTACGCCACCGACCGCAGGAGTCGGGTGGAGAAGGTTCAGCACTGCGCTGTCATGTTCAAATTCAGGCTTCAGCCTGGCGGAACAACTGGTGTAGAGGTGCGCAAGGCGGTGCAGTTGCAGAACCTGAATCTCGTCCTCCATATCAATATCGCTGCATATCTTGAGCAACTCATTATAGATCATCTCTCGGACGAAATTGTGTTCCCTGATATCTTTTTCTGAATTCAGGAGTATTTCAGAGGCGTGACGGTCATCTCCGTTGAGGCTCTCTTTTGAACATGTTCCAGCAAGAGCTTCAGTGAGGAGCATGTTTCCTTCTCTCCGGTAAAGACGTTCGGGAGAAAAACTGAAAAAAGCATGGTTTTCGGCAGGCTCGAAGTAGAACCTGTAAATGGCATTCTGCGGATAGGGGTAATTCAGCAGAAAAAAGAGCGGTGAAAAGTTTTTGCTGAATTCAAGAATAGTCTGTCGTGCCAGCATGATTTTCTCCATTCCGTCGGTCTCAAAGGTCTGGATTGCTTTCTGGCACTGTTCAATCCAGTTTTTTTCATCCGGATTACAGGAGAGGTTCAGTAATTCAGGCAACTTCAGGTCGGAGCAGTCAGTGCTGGTAACAACAAGATGAAGGGTGTCGGTTATTGCACTGATTTTTGACTGGAGATCGTCGTCGCATTCAAGAAAAAGATGGCAGGTGAGGGTGAAGGTATTTTTTTCAAAGGTCAACTGAACAAGTGGCAGTACAAAAGAAAATGAGGTAAACTTCTGCCAGATAGGTTCCTGTTGTTCCATGTTGTTGAAGCAGAATCCGCCGAAATAGCGTGCGCCGGGATCTTTGTCTGCTATGGCAAGTCCGAACCGTTTAAAACTTGCGCTGTTGTCTCCTGCTCCATCAAATGCAATAGTGTCAGCAATTCCGATACCAGCAACAGAAAAATCCTGTTCCCGGTTCATCCAGAAGAGTTTGGGATATACCTTTTGCTGGCACAGCCATTCCGGAATCTCTGTCGGTTGAACGGGTTGACGGAATGTTACAAGCCGGGCTTGAGCCCTGCGATCGGGTGATGTCCGTTCGTCACGATAGCGGTTTAACGCCGCTATAAGGCACGAAACCGCCTCTTCTATGGATAGGGGTTCAATTCCGTTAATCACCTGGCCTCGTTTTTGAAATGTTTTTGCAGAGAAACGGCAAGATAATTGTTTTTATCAAGAAGCCATTTGTAAATCGCCTCTGCTTCAGCTTTGCGTCCTGTCTCGTTATAGCAGACCGCAAGATTGTAGTGGGCATCGACAAATGATTCGCTGTTTTCAATGGCTTCATTGTAGTATTCCGCCGCTTTGTCAAACTGTTTCAGTTGCATATAGACATTGCCAAGATCGTAAAGCCGAAGGGAATCTTTTGGCGAGTGTTCAAGGTGTTGCTGAAAA
>CAIYWF010000222.1 GCA_903929845.1 uncultured Chlorobiaceae bacterium
CTCTCAAGATGCGCGATGGATGGATGAAAGCGGCCCTGTCCCCCCATCATCTTCGCGAAGCGCCTCAACCAGAACGACGCCATCCGGCCGTTACCCAGCAAGACCGTGTTGAAGTGGAAGACGCTGGAGGTGACGATGTCCGAGGAGAATTTCCGCAGCAGTTGGAGCGGCCCCCCGCTCCTGGAGTTGAAGACAGCATCCCCAGGTTCCAACCACGTCAGACTGATCGGAAGTGTGATGATTTTACGCTGATTACCAATTTGCACAAATAACTCATCGCCGGTTACCCATACGTCGATATCCACAGGATTGGCAAACATCAGCTTTAACTGCACCTCGTAAACATCACCACTACGGACAAACTTAATTGGCGGTTCATCATACATCATATCAGATGGATCGGTATCACCGTACATATCCCTGGCAAACATCTCAAGTGATTTAAGTCCGACAATTTCCTGTTCATACATCCTGAGTTTTTTAACCGGAAGCGGAGAAAAACCTTCCTCTATCTCTCCGAGGTATTTCTGCTGGATAGCTTTCCAATTTTCAAGGTATCCACTATCCTCGTTCGTATCAAGCAGCCTGTTGACAAGCACCATATCCACTTTGAACCCATAGAGGTTCAGATAGGTGAGGGCTCGCATGGTCTCTTTGATCGACATCTTCTCAGCATTCATGACCAGCCGCACTGTCGATTTCTGATTATCGGTGAGGATCTCGCGGATATCCTCAAGCTCATCAAAAACCTGGTCAACCGACTCAATAGCATCAGCCGGTGGAATAAAAAATGCAATTTTATCAGACATTTTTGAAAGAGGCTTGCTCAGCGGCTTGATTAGATACTTATTGACATTTTTCACCGCTTTCATGCCCCATGCAAGGGTATCGGGAAGGGAGAGCAACCTCAGGGTTTCACCCGTAGGCGCCGTATCAAGCACAAGAACATCATAAAGCCCGGAAGCTTTATAGCGCTTTATCCGCAAGAGGGAAAAAAGCTCTTCCATGCCTGGCAGGATAGTCATTTCATCTGCCATAACCCCGGAAATGCCCTGAGCCATAAAAATCTTTGTGTAGTACTTCTGGACGGACTGCCAGTTCTGCTTAAGATCAACATAAGGATTGACTTCAATGGCATGAAGATTCTCTTTAACCTTTGTAGGTTCAGCGCCAAGAGGCAGGTTAAACGAATCTGACAGACTATGTGCTGGATCGGTTGAAAGAACAAGAGTACGATAGCCAAGCTCCGACAAGCGGACAGCCGTAGCCGCAGAGACGCTGGTTTTGCCTACCCCGCCTTTACCTGTAAAAGTTAAAATACGCATGAACCGGACATTGGATTTTGGAATGCTGAGGAAAAATCAGATTAAACTAAATTTCAAGATATAACTCTAAGCTGACACTACAAAAGATCTAACATACACACTTTAATTTAACCGGCCATATTATAAATTTTCTTGTTTTCAAAGCTATGCTGCTCCCGAGAGCAATAACGCATGAGTTTAGAGCAAGGATACTAAAGGAATGACTGAAAACTGCTTGCAAATGAGTCCTCTGCTCGTTTAATTAAGGTACATTATTTTTCATTACCTATCTGTAAATGAGCCTTACTATGCTCGAAACAAACTCTCCAGTCGATATCCGGGCAACCGTTGTACAGACATACCGGATCAGCGGTGATGTCAGCATTATAACTCTTGAGTGCCCTGCAATTGCGGCTTTGGCAAAACCCGGGAACTTTATCAATATCAAGGTGACCAATGCAACACAGCCATTACTCAGAAGACCATTTTCCATTCATAACGTTCGGGGAACCCTCATCGATATCATGGTAAAATCAATTGGCGCCGGTTCTACTCTTTTATGTGAAACCTCTGTGGGCGCAACGGTAATGGTGCTTGGCCCGCTTGGAAACAGTTTTGACCAAACCGACGATAAATTCCATACCGCAGTACTTGTATCAGGCGGAATCGGCACTGCTCCCATGCTTTTTCTTGAAAAAAAACTTGCCACAGAAGGCCGAAAGGTCATTAACCTGATTGGAGGAAGAACGAAAGATGACCTGCTCTCGCAAAACCTTACCAACTGCCGATTTGCAACTGATGACGGATCCTCAGGGTTCAAGGGCACTGTCGTCGATCTGCTCCGCTCCGAACTTCCCGATCTGAAAAATGAGGGATCCCTCAAAGTTTTTGCATGTGGGCCAAATCCAATGCTGAAAGCACTTGCTCACTTTTGCCATGAACACCAACTGGCATGCGAGATATCACTTGAATCGGTAATGGGCTGCGGCATCGGCATTTGCTATGGCTGCAGCGTTGAAATCAAGGCACAGGATGGAGGCACCCGAACTATACTGCTCTGCCAGGAAGGCCCCGTCATAGACGCAAAACTTTATATTGCATAAGACGTATATTTATTGTATTGTTGCGAGCGATTTATTACCATAACCGACATAAAGGGAAGATATTTCCCGGACGCTTTTTCAACGAATCTCCAACTACCATGGCAAAAGGACTCAACAAAGTAATGCTGATCGGCCATCTCGGCAACGACCCTGAATTAAGGACAACGACCTCTGGTCAGTCGGTGGCCAATTTTACTTTAGCTACCAATGAAAACTTCAAGGACAGCAATGGTAATTTGCAGGAAAGAACTGAATGGCACAGAATTATCACATGGGGCAAACTCGCCGAAATATGCAACCAGTACTTGAAAAAAGGACAACAGGTCTACCTTGAAGGTCGTTTGCAGACCAGAAGCTGGGACGATGCCAAAAGCGGTGAAAAGAAATATGCAACAGAGATTGTCTGCTTCGACATGAATATGCTCGGCGGAAAGCGGGAGCAGGGTGTCGGACAAAACAGCAATGAAGGTGTTTCGCAGTCTTACGATCGCCCACAGAACTCCTCATATAATCTGCCTCAAACCGCTCCTCCATCAGTACCTATGCTTGAAAACGAAAAGGACGACCTGCCTTTCTGAACGATCTTTAATTTTCAGGGCGTGCTGCGGCGCGCCCCATGATGCCTGACATCACCAATGGATGCACTAAAAAAAAATATTCTGGCTGGCGCCATTTCACCGGTTTATTTCTTGTACGGCCCTGAAAGCTATCTCAAGGAAGAACTTGCTGGCATGATCAGAGCTTCAATTTTTCCCTCGGAAAGCGATGCGGCAAGCAACACGCATATCCTCTACGGCCCTGATTTGACTCATGGAGAGCTGGTATCGAAGGCTTCCGAATACCCGATGTTCACCTCAAAACAGCTTATCGTTGTCCGGCAATTTGAAAAGATCAAAAAGCCCACGACAAAAGAGATGCAAAAACAGCACGACGAAAAATTCAGCCGCTACATCGCTAATCCGGCGGAGTTTACAGTTTTGGTACTCGATGCCGATCAGATTGAAAAAAAAGAGATTGAAAAACTTCCCTTCAGTACACTGAAAAAATATCGCCACGAGTTTCCTGTCATCAAGGCTCCGGACCTTTTCGCCTCCAACAGGGCAAAAATGTCCGGATGGGAATTTGATCCCGACGCGCTTAAGGCTTTTACTGCCTATATCCAGCCATCTGCACGTGAAATATGCCAGGAAATTGAAAAATTAATCTTGTACACTTCCGCCCGAAGCGGCGAAAAGCGGATTACGGCGCCCGATGTCTATGATTGCGTCGGAATCTCTCGAACCTATAACGTCTTTGAGCTTGAAAAAGCCCTTTCAGCACGTAGCCTGAGACTCTGCAGCGGCATCTCCCTCATGATTATGGATCAAGAGGGGCAAAAAGAGGGGCTTGGCAATATAGTCCGCTTCCTGACGACCTTTTATATCCGGCTCTGGAAACTCTCGCTGCCCGAAGTACAACGGCTACCCCAGGCAGAAATCGCAAAAATTCTTGGCTTGTATGGCAAGCAGGAGTACTTCGTAAAAAACTACCTTGCCTACACCCGATCTTTTTCGTTGCAGGATGCCGAGCACGCAATCGCTGCACTGCGGGATACCGATGCCGCACTCAAAGGACTGCTTCCCTACCCTGATGAAAAATATCTGCTCCTTCAGCTTATGCAGAAACTTCTGGGACAGCATTTACAACCACCCTTCCCGCTGGTACCATAAAATCGTTTTTTGGACACCTTCAGCAAGAGTGGTTTCTGCAGTAAATCCAAGATCATGTTGAGCCTGCTCTGGAGAGCACACCCAATAGTTCTGCAAGAGTTCATTGACCTTATCACGGTTGATCAACGCCAGCTTTCCCCGTAGCGATCCGATAGCTCCCATCACCGTACCAATAAAAAAAACGAGAGGAGCTGGCAGAGAAATTCTGAACAGCTTCGTAAAGCCGAGCACTGGTCGGGCAGCGGCAATCACCTCATCCCATGACGATGAGCAGGATGAAGTGATATAATAAACCCGGCCAACAGCCTTCTCCAAACGAGCTGCAGCCAGAATACCTTTGACAAGATCGTCAACATATATCATGCTGAAGCGCTGTGTCGCGGCACTGCTGGTCGACACGAAAAGTCCTTTGGCAAGCATCTGAAAAACCTGAAGCACATCCCGATCCCCAGGCCCGTAGACTGCAGGAGGACGTACAATGGTAACCGGAATAAGGTTCGAACTTTCCATACATAAGGCTTCAGCCCTTAACTTGCTGCGACCGTATGCGCTCACCGGACGAGAAGGATCAGACTCTTTGACACCTTGTATGCCTTCTGAAGCCGGACCGGCAACCGTAAGCGACGAGACGAAAAGAAATCGCTTGAGCTCCGGATTATGCTTTCTGGTTGCAGCAAGCAAATTCCTCACCGGCATCACATTACCCATATCATACCCTTTCTCATCAAGAGCTTTCGTTACTCCCGCGAGGTGCACAATCCGGTCAACATCACGCACCGCTCGACCGAGAGACTCCATATCGCTGAAACTGCCCCGAACAACCTCCACACTTTCAGGCATAGCGTCGACTGGGCTTTCAGTGCGAAGAAAAACCTTTACCCTCTCCCCTTCTTCCACAAGACGCATCAGGACTCGTGCGCCAATAAAACCAGTCGACCCCGTAACAAGTATTTTTTCACTCATAAACACCTTATAACCTTTATCTATTCAGGACATTCCAACTGCTCATTCCCCCTGTGGGCTTTTCCTGCAGCAAAAAAACGGAACCTGTTATAACAGAAAAAAATAAAATATTTAATACATTTCGGTTTCTAAGCATAATCTGCTTCCTTGAAAACCGTGAAAACCGGTCATCGTAAGAGATAAACAAAAACGAAACGACCGTATAAACAAGAAATTCCAGCTTTATTGTGTAATGACTGAAGTAAAATTGTATTCCTGTGGAGAAAACCAAAGATTTATTCCAAAAATGCATTGAGTATACTATTGCCGATGAGGTAAAGTCTCAGGGCATATATCCTGTTTTTCATCCGATAGACGAAAATGAAGGTCCGGTCGTCTCTTTTGGCGGACGCAAGCTGGTTATGGCTGGCTCAAACAATTATCTTGGCCTTACTGCCGACCAGAGAGTAAAGTCTGCCTCAATTCAAGCCATCAAAAAGTACGGCACAAGTTGCAGCGGCTCACGTTACATGACCGGCACTGTGAACCTGCACGTCGAACTGGAAGAAAAACTTGCTGACTTTTTTGAAAAGGAACGCTGCCTGCTGTTCAGCACCGGCTACCAAACAGGGCAGGGGATCATCCCGACGCTTGTTCAACGGGGCGAATATATTGTCTCAGACCGCGACAACCACGCAAGCCTTGTGGCTGCATCAATCATGGCGCAGGGAGCTGGAGCAAACCAGGTACGCTATAATCACAAAAATATGGAAGATCTGGAGAGAGTTCTTCAGACTATCCCGGAAACTGCAAGCCGACTGATCGTTTCTGATGGAGTATTCTCGGTTTCGGGTGAAATTGTTGATCTCCCGAATCTTGTGAAACTGGCAAAGAAATATGGCGCACGCATTCTCATTGACGATGCTCATGCCGTCGGCGTGATAGGCAAAAATGGCCGAGGCACTCCATCGGAGTTTGGCCTTGTCAACGAGGTTGACCTCATCATGGGGACCTTCTCAAAAACCTTTGGTTCACTCGGAGGTTACGTCGTGGGAGACCGTGCCGTCATCAACTATATCAAGCACAACGCAGCATCCCTTATCTTCAGCGCGTCACCAACCCCGGCAAGTGTTGCCGCCGTGCTGACTACCCTCGAAATTATCCGCACCGAGCCCGAACTCATGGATCGCCTTTTTTCAAATACGGATTACGTTCGCCAGGCACTGCTTAACGCTGGATTTACTCTTATGCCATCGCGCACAGCTATCGTCACCGTGTTGATAAAAGACCAGATAAAAACTCTTCTCTTCTGGAAAAAACTTTTTGATGCCGGTGTTTACGTAAACGCCTTCATCCGGCCTGGCGTCATGCCCGGTCATGAAGCGCTTCGCACCAGCTTTATGGCAACCCACGAACGCATACATCTCGACAAAGTCATCACCGAATTCTGCACCATCGGCAGGGGACTGGGTGTGATCTAAAGCGTTCACCCTTTACCATCTTTTATTGAGCAATCCCCGGAAATCACCGGGGATTTGTTGTTTCACCGATTAAGGTGCAAACCGTCCACAAGACTACCCCATTTTACCTTCAATATTTGGACATTTCTATTATTTTTTTCATAGATTAAATGTGTTGGGCTATTATGCCGCTATTGCATTCCTGTTCTGGTTGCAAATGGAAAGGTTTTTGTGATTTATGAAAACAAGCAAGGTAACAAGAGGCATAGATCCTGTTTTTATTTGTTCGTATCATTGCAACTAAACCACATACAATCATGAAAACAAAACATGTACAAGCGTATCGCTTCGTCCGTTTTGTTCTGTCTGCATTCTGCCTGATGACATTGCTGGTGCCACTCCCCTCTTATGGAGCTGACACCGGAACGGTTAAGGGCAAAGTCATCGACAAAGCTGACGGTGAAGGTGTTTACGGCGCTTCGGTTACCATTGCCGGTACCACCATTGGTACAGCAACCGACATGAATGGCAACTTTACCCTTCAGAACGTCCCCGCAAAATCCCAGAAAGTCTCAGTATCCATAGTCGGCTACGCCCCTGCAAGCCAGGTTGTGACTGTCAGCTCAGGCCAGACCGCCGTGGTGAGCCTGCAGCTCGGCCAAACCACTATCATGGCCTCAGAGGTCGTGGTTGGCGCATCGCTTTACAAACAGGATCGGCTTGATGTTCCGGTGACTGTAAACGTGGTGTCGCAGGAAAAGATCAAGCAGGAAACTAACCCTACGCTTGACAGGGTAATCGAGGATGTTCCTGGTGTAGTGGTCAACCGCGCTGGCGGCCAAGCCACTTCTACTGTACAGATCCGTGGTTCAAACACTTTCCAGGGAGGAGCTATCGGTACCCGAGTACAGGGTCTCTATGATGGATTTCCAATCAACACTCCAGAAACTGGCGAAGTTGTCTGGGCCACCGTCAACATGAATGCTGCTGACAAGGTAGAGATTCTAAAGGGCGCTGCTGCAACCCTTTATGGCTCAGGCGCAATGGGCGGTGTAGTGAACGTTTTCGGCCATCTTCCTGATAAATTTGAAGTAAAAGCAGGTATGAGCGGTGGATTCTACGACTCTCCTCCTTCCAACGACCAAAGCGTCTACCGTAACGGTTATACCCCCTGGTTCTGGAACAGCTATGTTGGTCTTGGCAACAAGAGTGGCAAATGGAATTACAATTTGCTCTATACCCACAGCAATGATGATGGCTATAAATCAAATTCATCAGCAAAACTCAACGATGTCAAATTGAAGGCAAAGTATGACATTGATGCAAAACAGTACCTGCAGCTCAGCGCCTTCTATGCAGAAACAAATGGTGGATATACCACAATCTGGCCATATACAATTGTGTACGACGCGACAAGAATCCCTCCTGTTCGCTTTAATGCGATTGCCAATCGTGCCTACGATCTTCCCGATGCGGTATACAATGATGATACGATCAAACGCAAGAATGCTTTGAGCGGAATAAACTATGTCAACCTTTTGAGCGACAAACTCAGTCTTGACGCCCGGTTATATTACACTCACAATGAATCACTTGTCAGCTATAACCCTACAGGCGCGACGCAAACCTACATCTATAATGTGGCTATAAATCCTTTTGCGTCTATTCCTTACCCGCTTTACAGCAGGACACCGGGAGAGTTCAACCAAACCAAGTCAGACCGTTATGGATCGGGTGTAAAACTTGACTGGCGAGCTACCGACATGCACCGTATGCTCTTCGGACTTGACGGCAACTTGACGGATGTTGCATCAACACAATATGTTGCCGAATTACCAGTCAAGGGAACACTTGGCAATATCCAGGAAAAAAACTTTGCAGCTTTTCTGCAGGATGAGGTTAAACTTGCTGACCCACTGACCGCACTTCTCTCAGCCCGTTATGACTGGAGCGGCATTAATTCCAAAAACGTTACCTATCGGGATTACACCGTAAAAGGCTTCCCGGTAACAACGACGCCAATATTAAACTCTTCGGTTAACGCAATCAGTCCCCGAATTGCTTTGAACTATAAGGTCGCAGATGACCTCTCGTTACGCACATCATGGGGCAAGAGCTTCCGCGCTCCAACTCTGGCCGAGCGCTTTGTTCGTGACGCAGGCATTATTGGTAACGGCAACCCAAATCCGGCGATTGACAAAGAAACCATGACAGCCTATGAGTTAGGTGTCTACAAGCAATTCAGCGACAAGGTTTCACTTGATATCGCAGGTTACCTCAATAATTATGACAATCTCATTGAATCCAGAACACTACCGGGTACGACGGTATTTCAATACCAAAACGTCGCAAAAGCCCGCATCTGGGGTATCGAAACCGGCCTGAATATCCGACCGAACGATGCTTGGACAATGAGCCTCGGTTACACTTACATGAACGCAAAAGACAAGAGCGCTTCACCTGCCGCACTGACTGCTTCAAACCCCGATCCAACATGGCTGGCCTACCGTCCAGAGCACACTACTTCAGCAAGTGCGACCTGGAAAACCACAACCAAGCTCAGCCTGAATTTAAACGGGCGGTATGTCAGCAAATACAAGGCTGTCAGTTCGATCTATGCCGCCAATGTCAATGGAGACAATTACCCCGGCGGATTCATCGTAACAAACGCTGGCGCAAAGTATCAGTTTGATAAAACCATCAGCGCAAGCATTCTCTGCCGCAACATCGGCAACGTGCAGTATGAAGAGGCCGAGTGGTTCCGTGCTCCCGGACGCAGCTATATTGCTGGCGTAGATTTCACCTTCTAATAGAAAATCCATCAGCAACAAATCATGATAACCCAGCCAGCCCCTGAAATTATAAGGGGCTGGCTCTTTTTTTAATCGTTAGTTTACATCGCGGGATTTTATTACATTTTGCAATCCTTTTAAAACCGCAAACAAACGCACATCTTTTGTAATTCTATGCACGATAAAATCAGAATTGCCGCTATTGTCGGTATGGAACAATGCAATCAGCGGGTATGGCGCGAGGTGACCTCCAAAATAGCCGATCATGCCGAATTAACCCAATGGACCGATCAAGACCTCGAACATCAAAATCCGGAAGCCGCCGAAGCTATACACAACGCTGACTGTATTTTCACTACCCTCATCCAGTTCAAGGGCCAGGCAGACTGGCTGCAGGAACAGGTCGACAAGTCTAAGGTAAAGGTTGTTTTTGCCTATGAGTCGATGCCTGAAGTGATGCAGATGACGAAAATTGGCAATTATGTGGTCTCGGGCGACGGAAGCGGTATGCCTGATATTGTCAAAAAAGTTGCGAAGATGCTGGTGAAGGGACGCGACGAAGATGCGCTTTACGGCTATATGAAGCTGCTTAAAATCATGCGCACCATGCTGCCCCTGATCCCGAAAAAGGCAAAGGATTTCAAGAACTGGATGCAGGTTTATACCTACTGGATGAACCCCACCACAGAGAATCTGGCTTCGATGTTTAACTACATCATGGCAGAATACTTTGAGGTTGGCGTCAAGGTTGAAAAGGTACAGGAAGTACCAACCATGGGCTTCTACCATCCTGATGCTCCGGAGTACCTGAAAGATCTGCACCATTACGAAAAATGGCTCCACAAACACGACCGAAACGCAACAAAAAAGCACAACATTGGACTGCTCTTCTTCCGCAAACACTTGCTGCAGGAAAAAGAATATATCGACAATACCATCCGAGCCATAGCGGCCAAGGGACTCAATCCCCTACCGGTTTTTGTCATGGGTGTTGAAGGTCACGTTGCCGCCAGAGAGTGGTTTACGCATAACAACATCGACATGCTGGTTAACATGATGGGCTTCGGCTTTGTGGGCGGCCCCGCAGGCGCAACCACACCAGGGGCTGCATCAGTAGCAAGAGAAGAGATTCTCGGCAAAATCAATGCGCCTTATGTGGTTTCACAGCCGCTCTTTATTCAGGATTTTGCCTCATGGAAGTCCCAGGGGGTTATACCACTGCAATCGGCCATGACCTATTCTCTGCCTGAAATGGACGGCGCTGTCTGCCCGGTAGTACTCGGCGCCATCAAGGATGGACGCTTGCAGACCGTTCCTGATCGTCTGGAACGACTTGCCGGACTTGCCAAAAAGTTTTCAGAGCTGCGCCAAGTTCCTAATAAAGATAAAAAAGTTGCCCTGGTGGTTTATGACTATCCTCCAGGCATGGGCAAAAAAGCCAGCGCCGCCTTGCTTGATGTACCAAAGAGTATCTATAATATTATCCAGACGCTTCGCGCTGAAGGGTACAACGTCGGTGAGTTGCCTGAATCGCCTGAAGCGCTGCTTGCTATGCTCGACAAGGCAACCGATTACGAAATACAGGCGCACGAGCAAGAGTGCTTTTCCATAGACCGTGAACAGTTCAACAGTATCACCAGCGGCAGGGAACGCGAACGCATTGAAGGACGCTGGAGCGGCTTCCCCGGAGAGATAGCCCCGATCAAACCTGACAAGCTTTTTATCGGCGGCATCACTCTCGGCAATATCTTTATCGGCGTACAGCCGCGCCTTGGTATTCAGGGCGATCCGATGCGCCTGCTTTTTGATAAAGAGAACACTCCGCACCATCAGTATATTGCTTTCTATCGCTGGATAAGCCGAGTCTTTGGTGCCAATGCTCTGGTACACATCGGTATGCACGGCACAGCAGAATGGATGCCCGGCCTGCAGCTTGGCGTCACCGGCGACTGCTGGTCAGATGCACTGCTCGGTGAGGTTCCCCATTTCTATATCTACCCGATCAATAACCCGAGCGAGGCCAACATTGCCAAACGTCGCGGTTACGCCACCATGATTTCGCACAACATCCCTCCTCTGGCAAGGGCTGGTCTCTACAAGGAGCTGCCTGCATTCAAGGAGATGCTGAACGATTATCGCGAACGCGGGCTTGAGACAACTGCAGATGCTGAGACCGAAGAGGTCATCATCACCAAGGCACAGCAGCTCAACCTGACTGACGACTGTCCGCGCGTTCAGGGCGAAGACTTTCAGGACTATATCAGTCGCCTCTACACCTATATGATGGAGCTGGAGGGACGTCTGATTTCCAACTCGCTGCACGTTTTTGGTGAAACACCGAAGCTTGAAACCCAGGTAACCACCATCACCGAATATCTGAAGGTGCGCGGCAATGAACGGTCGCTGCCATCGGTCATCATGCAGGCCATTGGTGAAGACAGAAATTACGGTGATTACGCATCGCTTGCCACCCGTGCCCGAAAGGGTGAACAAGTGGCTCTCAAGGCTCGTGAAACGGTAGACGAGCATACCAGAGCATTTATCGAGAAAAGCATTTTCGGCCAAACCAATCCGACAACTGTTTTCAGCCAGATGACCGGCGGCGGAAAGGCAACAGCGGAGATGGCAGAGGCTATCAACAGCGCACTGCAGGACGGCCTGGCCCTGAAAAAAGCCCTTGAAGACAACCGCAATGAGATGAAAGGCTTTCTGAGAGCCCTCTGCGGTGAGTACATTCCTTCAGGTTCAGGCGGTGATCTTGTGCGCGACGGCGCAGGCATTCTGCCGACCGGACGCAACATTCACGCTATTGACCCGTGGCGTATTCCTTCTGAGCTTGCCTTCAAGCGCGGCAAACAGATTGCCGAGAGCATCCTGAACCGCCATGTTGAAGAGAACAACGGCGAGTACCCTGAGACAATCGCACAGGTACTCTGGGGACTTGATACTATCAAGAGCAAGGGCGAAGCGGTTGCCGTGATCATTCACCTGATGGGCGCAGAGCCCGCCTATGACGCCCAAGGCAAAATCAGCCACTACCGTCTGGTACCGCTTGAAAAGCTTGGACGCCCGAGAATTGACGTGCTGATCCAGATCAGCTCTATTTTCCGCGACACCTTCGGCGTACTGGTCGATCATCTCGACAAACTGGTCAATGATGCCGCAAGAGCAATCGAGCCTCACGAGATGAACCATATCAAAAAACATGTTGACGCCGCTCTGAAAGAGGGCAAGGATTTCGAGAGCGCCACATCGCGTCTTTTCACCCAGGCTCCAGGCGCCTACGGTTCTCAGGTAGAGGAGTTGGTCGAAGATTCAGCATGGGAGTCAGAAGAGGATCTCGACAACATGTTCATCAAGCGCACCGGTTTCGCTTACGGCGGCAACCGCTACGGCGATCAGCAGACGGATATTCTGAAAGGGCTCCTCAGCACCGTTGATCGCGTTGTGCAGCAGGTTGACTCGGCTGAGTTCGGCATTACCGATATTGATCGCTACTTCTCTTCGTCGGGAGCGCTACAACTTTCAGCACGCCGCCGCAACCCGAAGGGCGACAATGTAAAGTTAAACTATGTCGAGACCTTTACTGCGGATGTAAAGATAGATGATGCCGACAAGGCGCTGAAGGTGGAGTTCCGCAGCAAACTGCTCAACCCGAAATGGTTCGAGACCATGCTTGACCAGGGGCACAGTGGCGCTGCAGAAATCAGCAACCGCTTTACCTACATGCTCGGCTGGGATGCCGTAACCAAGGGCGTTGACGACTGGGTCTACAAGGAGGCTGCTGAGACCTACGCCATGGATCCAAAAATGCGCGAGCGACTCATGAAGGTGAATCCGAAAGCCTTCAAAAACATTGTCGGCCGTATGCTCGAAGCAAGTGGACGAGGCATGTGGAGTGCTGACCCTGACATGATCGAAAAACTGCAGGAGATCTACTCGGACCTTGAAGACCGCCTTGAGGGAATTGAGGTTTAACTGATTCTTTAGCTGATAGTTGCAAACTCAAAAAAGCACGGCTCACTCCCGTGCTTTTTTTGCTCCAATTGACAAGAGTCTCCACGGTTTTCTTTTTGCTGATTCGTTTGGTATATTCCACAAAATATTTACCTATGAACATTGACAAATGCATTTTTTCCAACCATAAGGAATAGATTCACATTTCAACTATACCGGACGGTTCAGTATGAAATAACGAATACTGAGGGTCATCACGTGTTATAGACTGATTAAAAACTTATGCATTTTGTGTTCCTTACCATGGAGGCCACCAACAACAGCGCACTCAAGGCTGCTGCTGGTGAGTTGAACAGAAAGTTCAACGTCGGTCTGGAGGTTTCAGTCTTCAGCCTTGGCCTCCATAACAGCAAACAACTTTGGGAAACGCTGGAAAAGACGCTACCGAAAGCGGATTTTGTCTTCGGTTCGATGCTGTTCAGCGAAGAGATTGTTCGACCGCTGGAGAAGTTGCTTGAAGGATTGAGCTGCCCCGTCTGCATGATCACCAGCAACCCCGCCTTGATCACCCAGACAAGAGTTGGAAAGTTTTCGCTCCGCAAGCCCATCAAAGAAGATTCAAAGGAGACGAATGTCTTCAAACAATGGGCGGCAAAATTGATGCCCAAACAAAGCCACGGTGAGAGCCAGCGGCAGCTTGCGATGGTACGAAGTGTCAGCAAGGTGATGAAATACATTCCCGGCAAAGCACGCGATATCCACACCTTCATTGCGGCCCACCAATTCTGGCTCAACGGTTCACAGGAAAACATGGAGCGTTTTCTCTCCCTTCTGGTGGAACGTTACGTTCCCGGCTGGAAAGGAAAACTGCCACAAGAAGACCCACTTTTTTATCCAGATGCAGCTCTATGCCACCCCGAAGCCTCAGAACCATTTTTTTCTGCACAACAGTTTCTTGTGTGGCAGCGGAAAAACAAGTCGAAGCTGAACAACGGAGAGGTAATTATTCTTGCCATGCGCTCGACCGTACTCGGCAAGAACATGGATCACCTGAACTATCTTGTACGAGCACTCGAATCAAAAGGAATAAAAAGCTGTATTGCCTACAGTGGAGGCCTCGATTTCAGGCCTGCACTTGAGCGCTTTTTTGATCCAGCAACTCCCGGGGCCCTCAAACCTTCGCTCTTGATAAATTCCACAGGCTTTTCACTTGTCGGCGGCCCCGCCGAAAACAAGGCCCCAGAGGCGGTTGTCGTGCTGAAAAAGCTTGATATTCCCTGCCTCAATCTTATTCCACTCTCCTTTCAGCCTGTTGAACAGTGGCGTGAAAGTAATCATGGTCTGACACCACTCCAGACGGCACTGAGTGTAGCAGTCACCGAACTGGATGGCACCATTGAACCGCTGATTTACGCTGGCACCGAGAGTGGAAGTGACCGCACCGTACCTCTTGAAGATGAGGTGCGCATCATTACAGGACGGGTACAGCGGCTGCTCAGACTGCAGGAGAAAAATAACGCCGACAAAAAGATTGCCATTATTCTCTTTAATTTTCCGCCCAATCTCGGCAATGCGGGAACGGCGGCATACCTCAATGTTTTTGAGAGCCTTCACCGCCTCCTGAAGGAGATGAACACGGCAGGTTACCAGGTTGAGATACCAGAAACAACTGAGGCACTGAGAGATCGCCTGCTGGAAGGAAACCGGCTGATCTACGGAACCGACGGCAATGTTGAGTCGCATTTACCTTTAGAGGAGTACCGCAAGCTCTTCCCCGCCTACGAGAAAATTGAACCTTTCTGGGGTGATGCTCCGGGTGAAATCCTCAATGACCGTACTCGCTTTCATATTCTCGGCTGTTCACTTGGCAACATTTTTATCGGCCAGCAGCCAAGTTTCGGTTATGAACGCGACCCTATGCGATAGCTCATGGCCAAAGATGCCGCGACAAACCACGCCTTTGCTGCCTTCTACACCTGGATTGAGCAGAGTTTTGATGCCGATGCCGTCCTGCACTTCGGCACGCATGGTGCCCTTGAGTTCATGCCGGGCAAACAGGTAGGACTCTCCAGCTCCTGCTGGCCAAAAAAGCTGATCGGCAGCCTGCCCAACTTTTACTGCTATTGCGTCAATAACCCGAGCGAAGGCGCCATTGCCAAGCGACGGGGATTTGCCACACTGGTGAGCTACCTCTCGCCACCTCTTGAACATGCAGGACTCTACAAAGGACTAAGGAAACTCAAGGATCTGGTCGCGAGCTTCAGATCCTCACCATCGGAGGAGGTGTTTGAATCGATCCGGGAACTTGCTCTTGCTCTCGAAATTGACGGCTGCCAGGATGAGAGAGAAGCTGAAGAGTATATCACCCGACTGCACAGTGAACTCTACGCGATTGAGGAACGCATGATCCCTCTCGGACTGCATATCATGGGGGAAGCACCTTCACCGGAAAGTGTCGGCGATCATCTGGCACTTCTGGCAGAGCACAGCCGCCCGGAACTTGAGGGAAAATCCCTGCCTGAGCTTGTATGCAATCATTTGGGCTACGATTACAACCAGTTAATGGACAATCTTGGAAGTAATCGGGATGCTCAACAACGATGGCAGAAGGTATCAACAATAAGTCGTGAAGCTGTTAAGCGCTTTACGGGGCACTTCGACACAAACAGCACGCTGCCGATGTCGATGCTGCTTGAAGGAAGCTTTATTGTCAGAAAGGAGGAGTCCGATAATTTTCTGCACCGCGAAGCGGGGATTAAACCCGCAGAACTCAATCGACTGTGGCAATTTTTAAATGTCGTGCTCATAAATCTTGCTGAAAACAATGAGCTGAAGGCTGTTCTGCATGCTCTTGACGGAAAGTATACCCCGCCATCACCCGGCAATGACCTTGTTCGAAACCCAGACATTGTACCCACAGGCAGAAATATTCACAGCCTTGATCCCTACACTATTCCCACAACCTTCGCGCAGCAGGCCGGAAAGCTCTCGGCCGAAGAGCTGCTTCTGCAGTACCGAAAAGAGAGCGGAGAGAACCCGGAATCCATAGCCCTGATCCTCTGGGGAACTGATAACCTGAAAAGCGATGGCGAAGGGGTTGCTCAGGCACTTGCGCTAATGGGTGTGAAGGCTAAAACCGATGAACTGGGCAAAATAGGCGATGTTGAGCTTGTTCCGCTTGCTGAACTTGGACGTCCCCGCATTGACGTCGTTATGACCATCAGCGGTATTTTCAGGGATCTGCTCTCCGTGCAGGTTAAACTGCTCGACAAGGCGGCCCGTCTGGCAGCCGCCGCTGATGAACCCCTTGAGATGAACTTTATACGAAAACATGTACAGTATGAAATGTCCGAAAGAGGATGTACCTTCGAGGAGGCCTCCAACAGGGTCTATTCAAATGCACCCGGAAACTACGGTGCCAATGTGAATCATCTGGTTGAAAGCAGCACCTGGGAGGAGGATAACCAGCTTGCTGAAGCCTTTGTCAGTCGCAAAAGTTTTGCCGTAACCCCCGACGGACAGTGGCAGGAGTGCCCGGAAGCACTTCGCTCAGCACTAAAGCATGTCACCCTCACCTTCCAGAATATCGACAGTTATGAAATCGGTATTTCTGATATTGATCATTATTATGAGTATCTTGGCGGAGTTTCAAAAACCGTAGAACACCTCAGCAAGGCAAAGCCAAAGGTGATGGTGGGAGATATTGATGGCACAGGAAAAAAACAGCGCATCTGTTCACTTGAAAAGATGGTCTCACTTGAGTCACGAACAAAATTGCTGAATCCAAAATGGTATGAAGCAATGCTTGAACACGGCTATGAAGGGGTCAGAGAGATTGACTCCCATCTCAGCAACACCTACGGATGGAGCGCTACCGCATCAGCAGTTAAAAACTGGACGTATGATCAGTTCAATGAAACCTTTCTGCATGACAAAGCCATGCTTGAACGACTTGCCAGCCTGAATCCCCATGCTACCATGTCGATGACAAAGAGGCTGCTCGAAGCTCATTCCCGAGGATTCTGGGAAGCTGAAGAGAGCGCCATTGAAGAGCTGCAGGAGTTGTACGCAGATCTTGAATCAAGAATTGAGGGGGTTCATCATTGAACCTGCCTGCATCACAATATTTTACAGAATCAAACAATACAACCGTCAAAACTTATACTATGAGCAGCTCCACTTTCAATGCTGAAGAACACAAGAAAATGCTCCGTTCATATTTCAACGGCCAGGGCTTTCAGCGATGGGCATCAATCTACGGAGATGATAAACTCTCTTCCGTACGCAATACTGTCCGTCAGGGCCATGCCGTCATGATGGACAAGGCATTCGACTGGCTACAGCAGCTCGGGCTGCCGAATGGCGCGACCGTGCTTGATGCCGGTTGCGGAACAGGGCTTTTCAGTATCAGACTTGCCAAGGCGGGCTACAAGGTAAAATCGGTCGATATTGCTTCACAGATGGTTGACAAGGCAAAAGCTGAAGCCATCAAACAAGGTGTACAAAAAAATATCGAATTTGACGTCAACACCATTGAATCAGTAAGCGGAATATACGATGCCGTCGTCTGCTTTGATGTTCTAATCCATTACCCGGCAGAGGGGTTTGCCCAGGCTTTCCAGAATTTGAGCAGCCTTACAAAAGGCTCGATTATTTTCACTTATGCGCCTTACAATAAAATTCTTGCTTTCCAGCACTGGATTGGCGGCTATTTTCCGAAAAAAGAGCGCCGCACAACCATACAGATGATTCGTGATGAAGAGATGCAGAAAGCAATGAACACTGCGGGTATGCAGGTAAAAACCAGAGAAAAGATCAGCTTTGGATTTTATCATACCATGCTGATGAACGCTTCACACAAGTAAAGGCGTTAAACGAAAACCCTATGAAAATTCTATAAATTAATTGTAAATTTGGAAACAAGGACTTTTTATTAAATTCAAGGCGAAGTTTATGTTGATTCGCTCAGTGAAATACCTTTTTTGAAAAAAATATATCTGGAGGATGGAGACCGATGAAAATACTGATGGTTCAACCAAATTA